>CP011020.1:6272500-6360256 GCA_001023535.1 Pseudomonas chlororaphis | reverse complement strand
GCTCCAGTCATGCCGAGGGTCGTCATCCCAGTGCTCGGCCGGGATCGAATCGAACTCCCAGGCGACCACGCAGACCATCGGGCACAGCAGGTCGACCGGGGCCTTGTGGGGCGGTGAAAACGAAAGGAACAGGCAATCCTGCCCGGCTTCCTGCAATGCCAGGTAGAGCGGATCGACCTCGGCGACCGATGCCACCACGTGCACCGTACCCAGGCTTTCAAGCACGGGACGATAGGCCTTGAGCACGAAGTAGTAACTGTACTCGGGGCGGCCCAGGCTCTGGCTGATGGAGTGGTCGTTTACGTCCGAGTAAAGAATGAAGTTCATGGCACCCCAAAGGGAGGTCGCCTTCCTGGCCACCTCTTTTCATGACGGTCGAGCCAAAGAGCGAAGCGGTGCATGCCGCATTCGTCGTGACCCTCGCTACCCGTCTCGTTCTTGTTTTTAGTGATCCTCGCCCTGCCGTTCGATCTGCGAATCAGCACCGAAGAGGGTGTCGAGGGGCATTCTAAACACATCCGCCAAGGGTTCGTGAACCGCCCGGCGCGAATAAACCCGCTATAAATATGAGAACTGACCGGTCACGGTTTGCGTTATTGAAATTGCCGCGAAATTGGCACAGATTGGCAACCAAACAACTACAACAAACGCTTCTCTTGGCCGATTGTTGAGGGATATTTCCCCGATCTTACGGAGATTTCCTACTCGACTCAGCCAGGCACGAGGCATTCTTCAAAGGGGGTTGGTGCTTGAAAAAACGTCTGTTCGTCACGGGCCTCAGTGGTTTCGTAGGACGTCATATCAAATCACGTCTGGATGCTCCCGATTCGGCCTGGCACGTCATGCCCGCCGCCGCCCGCTACGACCTGACCGACAGCAAGACCCTGGAAGCCCTCTGGCCCGAAATACCCGACGCGGTGATCCACCTGGCGGGGCAGACATTCGTCCCCGAAGCCTTCCGTGACCCGGCACGTACCCTGCAGATCAACCTGCTGGGCACGTTGAATCTTCTCCAGGCCCTCAAGGCCCGGGGGTTCAGCGGAACGTTCCTGTACGTCAGCTCCGGTGACGTCTATGGCCAGGTCAGCGAGAGCCAGTTGCCCATCACCGAGTCGCAACCCGCCGCCCCGCGCAACCCTTATGCCGTGAGCAAACTGTCAGCCGAGCTGTTGAGCCTGCAATGGGGCATGAGCGAGGGCTGGACGGTGCTGGTGGCCCGTCCGTTCAACCACATTGGAACCGGCCAGAAGGACAGCTTCGTCATTGCCAGCGCCGCCCGCCAGATCAGCCGGATCAAGCAAGGCCTGCAACCGGCCCGGTTGCAAGTGGGCGACATCGACGTGACCCGCGACTTCCTCGACGTCGGCGACGTGATCTCGGCCTACCTGGCCTTGCTCGACAGCGGCGTGCCGGGCCAGGTCTACAACATCTGCTCGGGCCGCGAGCAGAGTATTCGCAGCCTCATCGAGCAATTGGCCGACATCGCCCAGGTCGATGTGCAACTGATCCAGGACCCTGCGCGCCTGCGCCGTGCAGAGCAACGTCGCGTCTGTGGCAGCCCCGCCAAGCTGCAGCAGGCCACGGGATGGATACCTGAAACAACAACACAACAATCCTTGCGGGCGATCCTGTCCGACTGGGAGATACGGGTACGAGAAGAATGAAAAGTGCATTGATCACAGGGATCACCGGCCAGGATGGCGCGTATCTGGCCAAGCTGCTGCTCGACAAGGGTTACCGGGTCCATGGCCTGGTGGCGCGGCGAAGCAGCGATTCACGCTGGCGACTACGCGAGACCGGTATCGAACAGGACATCGTCTACCTGGACGGCGACATGGCCGATGCCTGCTCGGTACAGCGGGCCGTGATCAAGTCGGCGCCGGACGAGGTCTACAATCTCGCCGCGCAAAGCTTCGTCGCCGCCTCCTGGGACCAGCCGGTGACCACCGGGATCGTCGACGGGCTGGGGGTGACCCACCTGCTCGAAGCCATTCGCCAATTCAGCCCCCATACCCGTTTCTACCAGGCGTCCACCAGTGAAATGTTCGGCCTGATCCAGGCCGAGCAACAGGACGAACACACGCCGTTCTACCCGCGCAGCCCCTATGGCGTGGCGAAGCTGTACGGCCACTGGATCACCGTCAACTACCGTGAAAGCTTTGGCCTGCACGCCAGCAGCGGCATCCTCTTCAACCATGAATCACCCTTGCGCGGTATCGAATTCGTGACCCGCAAGGTCACCGATGCCGCGGCTCGCATCAAGCAGGGCAAGCAGCAGGAGTTGCGCCTGGGCAATATCGACGCCAAGCGTGACTGGGGCTTCGCCGGCGATTACGTCGAGGCCATGTGGCTGATGCTGCAACAGGACAAGCCCGACGATTACGTGGTGGCCACCGGCGTGACCACCACCGTGCGGGAAATGTGCAGGATCGCCTTCGAACACGTCGACCTGGACTACCGGGACTTCGTGAAGATCGACCCGGCGTTTTTCCGCCCGGCCGAGGTCGAGGTGTTGCTCGGCAACCCGGCCAAGGCCCAGAGAGTGCTGGGCTGGAAGCCCAGGACCGACCTCGACACCCTGATCCGCATGATGATGGATGCGGACATGAAACGCGTCGCCAAGGAGTAGGCCATGCTCATTCCCGTGATTCTCTCCGGCGGTGCCGGGACGAGATTGTGGCCGGTGTCCCGCGAGGGTCATCCGAAACCCTTCATGGTCTTGCCCGACGGCCAGTCGTTGCTGGGCAAGACCTACCGACGCGCCGCAGGGTTGTTCGACGGCCGGGGCGATATCGTCACCGTCACCAATCGCGAGTATTACTTCCAGAGCCGCGACCATTATCAGAACGCCCACCTGGAGCGCCATCGCGGGCACTTCGTCCTGGAACCGACGGGTCGCAACACCGCACCCGCGATTGCCGCCGCCACCCTCGCCGTGCAGGCCCTGCACGGCGACGATACGATCCTGGTGGTGATGCCCGCCGACCACCTGATCCAGGATGAAGCCGCCTTCAAGGCATCCGTGGACCACGCCGTAGAGCTGGCCAAGCGCGGCCACCTGGTGACCTTCGGCGTATTGCCGACGACACCGGAAACCGGCTTCGGCTACATCGAACGAGGCAAGCCGCTGGACACTCGGGGCGCGGCCAAAGTCGTGCGCTTCGTCGAGAAGCCCGACTTGCAGACCGCCACCCACTACCTGGAGAGCGGCCGCTTCCTGTGGAACTCGGGCATGTTCTGCTTTTCAGCCAAGACCCTGCTGGCGGAGTTGCACACCCACGCCCCCGAACTGCTGGAGAAGGCCCGCGCCTGCACCGCCGCGAGCACGGCCGTGGAGACGGCAGGTTGCGTGCAGCAGGAGTTGTCAGCCGAACATTTCGCCGACATGCCGGACATCTCCATCGACTACGCCCTCATGGAACGCTCGGCCAACGTGGTGGTGATCCCGGCGGCCTTCGACTGGAGCGATATCGGCTCCTGGACCGCCGTCGCCGGCCTGGTGCCGGCCGATGCGCAAGGCAACCGCACCACGGGCGAGGCCTTGTTCATGGACAGCCAGCGCAACTTCGTCCAGAGCGATGGGCGCCTGGTGGCGGCCCTGGGCGTGGAAGACCTGATCATCATCGACACCGCCGACGCCGTGCTGGTGGCCCATGCCGACCGCGCCCAGGAGGTTCGTCGCGTGGCCCGGCAGCTCAAGGACAAGGCGCACGAAGCCTATCGCCTGCACCGTACGGTCAGCCGCCCCTGGGGCAGCTATACCGTGCTCGAAGAGGGCCCGCGCTTCAAGATCAAGCGCATCGTGGTCAAGCCGGGCGCCTCGCTCTCGCTGCAGATGCACCACCATCGCAACGAACACTGGGTGGTGGTCGAAGGCATGGCCAAGGTCACCAACAACGGCTCGGGTTCGCACCTGGTGGCCAAGAACGAGTCGACCTTCATCCCCGCCGGCCACAAGCATCGCCTGGAAAACCCCGGCGTCATCGATCTGGTCATCATCGAAGTGCAGAGCGGCGAATACCTGGGGGAGGACGACATCGTTCGCTTCGAGGATCACTACGGCAGGGCCGGCTGATGTTATTGACCCTGCAACGCACTCTGTGGAGCTATCGCGGCTTCGTCCTGGGCAGCGTCAAGCGCGAGTTCCAGGCGCGCTATCGCAACTCGTTGTTCGGCGCGCTGTGGACGGTGCTCAATCCGCTGTCGATGATCCTGGTGTACACGGTGATTTTTTCCCACATCATGCGGGCTCGCCTGCCGGGTGTGGAAGATGGCATGGCCTACAGCGTCTACCTTTGCGCCGGGTTGCTGACTTGGGGTTTTTTCGCCGAGATCACCACCCGCAGCCAGGGCATGTTCCTGGAAAACGCCAACCTGCTGAAAAAAATCAGCTTCCCCAGGATCTGCCTGCCGGTGATCGTGCTGCTCAACGCCGGGATCAACTTCGCGATCATCCTCGGGCTGTTCCTCGGCTTCCTGCTGATCACCGGGCGCTGGCCAGGCCTGAGCTTGCTGGCGCTGGTCCCGCTGCTGGCCCTGCAAATCATGTTCGCCGCGGGGCTGGGCATGCTTCTGGGGATTCTCAACGTGTTTTTCCGTGATGTCGGCCAGTTGTTCGGTATCTGCCTGCAATTCTGGTTCTGGCTCACGCCGATCGTTTACCCGATCACGATCCTCCCCCCTTCGGTCCAGCCATGGCTGGCCCTCAACCCCATGACCGCCCTGATGCAGAGCTACCAGAACCTGTTCCTCTACAACCAGTGGCCGGACTGGGGCTCGCTGTTGCCGTTGCTGGTCGTGGGCCTGCTGCTGTGCATCACCGGCCTACGCCTGTTTCGCACGCGCGGCGGTGAAATGGTGGACGAACTCTGATGGGACATCTACGTGTCAGTGGCCTGGGCAAGGCCTACAAGCAGTACCCGAATCGATGGAGCCGGCTGTTCGAATGGTTGATCCCCTTTTCCCGCCAGCGCCATCAGTTGCACTGGATCCTGCAAGGGGTGGATTTCGAGATACAGCCCGGTGAAGCCGTCGGTATCGTCGGGGTCAACGGGGCCGGTAAAAGCACGTTGCTGAAGATGATCACCGGCACCACCCAGCCCACCTGCGGCCAAATCCAGCTGCGAGGCCGCGTCGCCGCGTTGCTGGAACTGGGCATGGGCTTCCACCCGGATTTCACCGGCCGTCAGAACGCGTTCATGGCCGGCCAGTTGCTGGGCATGCAGGTCGAGGAAATCCAGGCGCTGATGCCCGAGATCGAAGGGTTCGCCGAAATTGGCGAGGCCATCGACCAACCGGTGCGCACCTATTCCAGCGGCATGCAGATGCGCTTGGCCTTCAGCGTCGCGACAGCCCGGCGCCCGGACATCCTGATCGTCGACGAGGCGCTGTCGGTGGGCGATGCCTACTTCCAGCACAAAAGCTTCGAGCGCATCCGCAACTTCCGCAAGGCCGGCACCACGCTGCTGATCGTGTCCCATGACCGTTCGGCGATCCAGTCGATCTGCGACACCGCCATCCTGCTCGAACACGGGCGCATGGCCATGCACGGCAAGCCCGAAGAAGTGATGGACTACTACAACGCCATGCTGGCCCAGCGCGAAGGCCAGGTGGTGCGCCAGGAAATGCTCGCCAACGGCCAGGTGCGGACCATTTCCGGCACCGGCGAGGCAGGCATCCTCGATGTGCAACTGCTCAACAGCCAGGGCCAGTCGGTGGAAGTGGCCGAGATCGGCCAGCCGATGGTGCTGCAGGTCCGGGTCGAGATCCGCCAGGACATCGAGCGCCTGGTGCTGGGTTTCCTGATCAAGGACCGCCTTGGCCAACCCATGTACGGCATCAACACCCACCGCCAGGACAAGGCGGTGACCGACCTCAAGGCCGGTGAACAGATCACCTTCCGCTTCAGTTTCGACATGCGCCTGGGCAAGGGCAACTACTCCGTTGCCCTGAGCCTGTCGCGGCTGGATTCGCACCTGGACCGCAATTTCGAATGGCGCGACTACGGCTTGGTGTTCCACGTGATCAATAACCGCCAGGAAGACTTCGTCGGCTGTTCCTGGCTCCAGGCCCGGACCAGCATCCAGCGTTCGAGCCAGACGGCCGCCGAAGCACTGGCGCAAAAGGAGTTGCCATGACCCGCCTGCTGGTCGATTGCACCTACGTATACGACCACCCGAATGACAACTCGGGCATCCAGCGAGTGGTGCGCAACGTTATTCGCCAATTGCCGGCCAAGGACCGGGAACGCGAATGCATTCCGGTAGTGATGCTGCAGGGCAAGCTGTACGAAGTGAAAAGCCTGGCGCCCTTGCCCACAAGTGGGCTGGACCTGGCCAGGCTGCGCGTACGGCTGCTGCAGTTCGCCAATCTGTTCTGGGTCAGGCACAGGTCTCTGGAACAGCAGCGGCCTTTCAGCCAGTCGATCTGGGCGCGCCGCTTTCTGTACATTGCCTGCCGACTGTTTGCCCTGGGCTGCCTGAGCATCCCCATTCGAATCCTCGATCGCCTGCTCAAGCGCAAGCCAGGCCCGGAACGCAGCGTACCGCTGGCACATAGGGCCGGCGATCAACTGGTGTTGCTCGATTCTTCCTGGCACTCGGGCTTCTTTCCCCTGGCCGAACAACTCAAGCGTGACGGCGTCGGGATCATCTCGGTGATCTACGACCTGATTCCCCTGACCCATCCGCAATTCTGCGACGCCGGGCTGGTCAAGGTGTTCAACCATTGGTTCGACTGGATTGCCCGTACCGCCGACGGCTACATCGCCATTTCGCTCACCATCCGTGACCAGCTTCGCCAGGAAATGGTCCGACGCCTCGGCGAGCAACAGGTGCGCGAACGCTGGTTCGACTATTTCCATCTGGGCAGCGAACTGGACTTGGCCGACACCTCGCAAACCGTTGACCCAAACCTGTCGCGTCTGTTCCAGCAGCCCGAGCCGGTGTTCCTGATGGTCAGCACCATCGAACCGCGCAAAAACCATGCGTATCTGCTCGATGCCTTCGAGCGGGCCTGGGCTGCCGGTTCACGGGCAAGGTTATGCATCGTCGGGAAGGTCGGCTGGAAATGCGAAGCCCTGATCGAACGTATCAAGCGTCATCCACAACTCGACAGCCGCCTGTTCATGTTCAACAACCTGGCGGATCGAAGCCTGGAGCACGCCTATCAACACTCCACCGCCCTGGTATTCCCATCCTACGTGGAAGGCTTCGGCCTGCCGTTGGTGGAGGCCATGCAACGCGGCTTGCCGGCAATGGGCAGCGATATCGAAGTGTTCCGGGAAATCGGCGGTGATTTCATGACCTACTTCGACCTCGACGACCCCCAGAGCCTGGCGAACCTGGTTCTCGACATGGAACACACCGGGGTATTCCCGGCCAAGCGCAACCTGGATCAATGGCAATGGCTGAATTGGCGCCAGGCCAGTGCACAACTGGTGGAGCGGATCGAACACCATGTGGGGCAAAGGGTCGTCGACCGGGAAACAGCATGCGGATAGCCCTCAACGCCCGGATTCTCCAGGCGCCGCGCACCGGCATCGGCCAATACGTGGCAGAGCTGGCCACCGCCCTGGCCCGGGAACCGGACGTGCAACTGTCGCTGTTCCACGGCTGGGGCTGGAGCCGGCAGTTGCCGCAAGCAGCCAAGCCTGGTTATTCAAAGCTGAGCCCATTGCTGCGACGGGTTCCGGGCGCCTATCAGGCGCGGCGCTGGCTGGAACAGAAACGCTTCGATCAAGGCCGTTCCAAGGCTATCGACCTGTACCACGAACCCAGCCTCTGGCCGCTGGCCTTCGAAGGGCCGACGGTGATCACCCTTCATGACCTCACGCACCTGCGCTACCCCGAGACGCAACCGGCGGCCCGCTTGAAGGAAATCGAGCGACGGCTCAGCCGGGCGGTGGAGCAGGCGCAACTGATCATGACCGACTCGCAGTTCATCGCCGATGAGGCCCAGCAGCATTTCGGCCTGCCAGCCGAGCGCCTGAGGGTTGCGCCGCTGGGGGTGGCGGCCCGTTTCCACCCGCGCGAACCGGGAGCGATCGACGCGGTGCTCAAGGCCCATGGCGTGGAGGCGGGACGTTATTTCCTGTGTGTCGGCACCCTGGAGCCACGCAAGAATCTGTCATTGGCCCTTCGCGCCCATGCCGGGCTGCCCGAGTCCATCCGTCAGGCCTTTCCTTTACTCATTGTAGGAATGGGCGGATGGCAACAAGGGCAGTTCAATGAAGAGTTGCGAAAAGCCCTGGCTGACGGGCATGTTTGTCTGACCGGGTACCTGCCGGACGAGCAGGTCGCCCAACTCTTGGCCGGCGCACGCGCACTGATCTTCCCTTCGATCTACGAGGGCTTTGGCTTGCCGGTGCTCGAAGCGATGGCCACTGGAACACCGGTGATTACCACCCGCTGCTCGGCGATGCCGGAGGTGGCCGGGCTGGCCGGCAACTATTGCGAGCCGCACGACCACCAGGGCCTGCGCGAAGCCATGCTACGGTTAATGGAAGATCGGCTGCACTGGCAGGCGTGTCGGGAAGCGGGATTGCAACAAGCGGCGCTGTTTTCCTGGGAGCGCTGCGCCAAGGTGACCGCGGGCGCGTATCGCCAGGTCTTGGGAGGTTGAATGCGAGTCCTGCACTTTTACAAAACCTATCTGCCTGACTCCATGGGGGGCATCGAACAGGTCATTTTCCAACTGTGCGACAGCACCGACCGGCTGGGCGTCAATAACACCGTACTGTCGCTGAGCAGGGAGCCCGCTGCCGACCCTATCCGGATCCGACAACATGATGTTCATCAAGCCAGGATGGATTTCCAACTGGCTTCCACCGGTTTTTCCTACAGTGTCTTCAAGAAGTTTCGCGAGCTCGCCGCCGAAGCGGACGTGATCAACTACCACTTCCCCTGGCCGTTCATGGACCTGGTGCATTTTTTCAGCGCCGTGAAAAAGCCCTATGTGGTCACCTATCACTCCGACATCGTTCGCCAGCGCAACCTGCTCAAGCTCTACAAACCGTTGATGCGACGCTTTTTGGACGGCGCCGATCGCATCGTCGCCGCATCGCCCAATTATGTGCACACCAGCGATGTGCTCAAGGACTACCCGGACAAAACCCGGCTCATCACCTATGGCCTGAACAAGAGCAGTTATCCACAGCCTGACGCCGAGCGCATGGCGGGCTGGAAGGCCAGGCTGGGCGAGCGCTTCTTTCTGTTCGTTGGGGTGATGCGCTACTACAAGGGCCTGCACATCCTGCTCGACGCCCTCAAGGGCGCGGATTATCCCGTGGTCATCATGGGCGCGGGCCCGCTGGAAAAAGCGCTGCACGCCCAAGCCGCGGCATTGGGCTTGCGCAACCTGCACTTTCTCGGGCGCCTGGGGGATGAAGATAAAGTCGCGCTGCTGGAACTGAGCTACGCCATCGTGTTTCCCTCGCACCTGCGCTCCGAAGCCTTCGGTATCTCCCTGCTCGAAGGCGCGATGTTCGGCAAGCCGATGATCTCCAGCGAAATCGGCACCGGCACCAGCTACATCAACATCCACAACGAAACCGGCCTGGTGGTGCCCCCGAGCGATCCCGACGCGTTCCGCGAAGCGATGCGCACCCTCTGGGATAACCCGGCGCAGGCGCACGCGATGGGCGCCAAGGCCGAAGCCCGCTACCGACTGCTGTTCACCGCCGAAGAGATGGGCCGCAAGTGGGTGGAGCTGTATGAAGAGTTGCTGGAGGAAAAGGCGCTTTCGTACGCATGACAGCGAGTGCGGCCAGGGAGCCTGCTCCCTGGCCGCAAGGTCGTGGTCGATGGCTCAAGCCGTTTTCTGCAGCCCGATCACCGTACGCGGCATGCCCACGAACCCCGGCAACGCCTCGATCCGCGCCAGCCATGCCCGCACGTTGGCATAGTCCTCCAACGACACGTTGCCTTCCGGCGCATGGGCGATATAGGTGTAGCCGGCGATGTCGGCGACGGTCGGGGTGTCTCCCGCCAGATAAGGGCTGTGGCTCAGTTCCTGATCCACGACCTTGAGCAGGGCGTGAGAACGGGCAATCACGTCCTCGGCGTTATAGGCCGCGCCGAACACCGTGATCAGCCGCGCCGTGGCAGGGCCGGCATGGATCGGCCCAGCCGCGGCCGACAGCCAGCGCTGCACCCGTGCGGCGCCAATCGGGTCGGTTGGCAACCAGCGCCCCTGGCCATACTTGTGCGCCAGGTACACCAGGATGGCATTGGAGTCTGCCAGCACTACACCGTCATCATCGATGACCGGTACCTGGCCAAAGGCGTTGATGGCGAGGAACTCGGTTTTTTTATGGGCACCCTTGGCCAAATCGACGAACACCACCTCGACGGGTAGCTCAAGCAACGACAACATCAGTTCAACGCGATGGGAATGGCCGGAAAGCGGGAAATGGTAGTGCTTGATGGGTTTCATGGTCGACTCCGCTGAGGTGGACGCCATCACCGGAACGGCGTCGATGGAGTCATCCTGCGCTTGAACCGATAACTCGAGAATCACCCGCAAACGCAATCCATTATTTCAACGGAGGAAATAATGCCTCAGCCCCTCAAGGCCGGGACGTGGCGCAATGCATTGACGGTAAAGTCGACAAAACTGCGCACCCGCGCCGGTGCATTGCGCCCACCCTGATACACCACATGGATCGGCAGCGGCGGCAGTTCGAAATCAGCCAAGACAATCTCCAGCTCACCGGTGGCCACAGGATCGGCCACCTGATAAGACAGCACCCGCGTCATCCCCAGGCCTTGGCGGGCTGCGTTGATCGCGGCCTGGTTGGCCGTCACCGCCAATCGCGGCGCGAGCCGAACGACCAGCGGCTGTTCGCCCTCGGCGAAGGTCCAGCTTCGGTTCTGGTTGATGGCCGATGACAACACCACCGGCATCTGCTCCAGCTCGCCGGGATGCCGGGGCCGGCCATGGCGGGCGAAAAATCCCGGCGAACCGCACACCACCAGCCGCACCTCGCCCACGCGCACGGCATGCTGGCTGCTGTCCGGCAACTCGCCGATGCGTACCGCCACGTCGATGCCCTCCTCGACCATGTTGACGTTGCGATCGAGCAGCAAGGCGTTGATGCTGACCTCGGGAAACTGCAGCAGGTAGTCAACCAGCAACGGCGTAACGAAGGACTGGCCGAACAACACCGGCGCGGTAATCGCCAGTTGCCCACGAGGCTGGACATGGCTTCCCGCCGCCGAATCCTCGGCTTCCTGGAGATCGTTCAGGATCCGCCGACAATCTTCCAGAAAGCGCTGGCCCGCTTCGCTCAAGTAGACATTGCGCGTGGTGCGCACCAACAGGGGCGTACCGATGCGCTGCTCCAAGGCCGCCACCGCCCGCGTGACACTGGCCGCCGACAGGCCAAGACGCCGTGAGGCCGCCGAAAACCCCGACTCCAGCGCCACGGCGACAAACACCTGCATTTCCTGAAACCTGTCCATCCAGCCCCCCGATGAGAAATCCTGATACAAGTTTTCCAGACATCCTGAAACAGCGCTACGCAGCCAGTGTAGAGGCCTGGGCCAGTGAACCACAGCGTAGCGCCGCCGGACACTGGGACATTGAACCGGTCGTTGGCAGGCATGCTTGGTACCATCGCGCCGTGTGACAATTTGATGACGAAGGAAAACCCTGTGGGAGCGAACCTGCTCTCGATGGCGGCGGATCAACATGAAAACCAGCGGCTGATTCACCGTCTTCGCGACCACGCCCGTTCCACAGGGTTTGTCTGCTGTTTCATGGATTAGCTTCGACCGAAGGCCTGCTTGTGAAAATTTTTTACCCCCGTTTAAACCCTCCCTACACGCCCCTTCTTGCCTTGATCGGCTGCGTGCTGTTGACCCCGATGGGCCTGCGCCTGGCGCTGGGCTGGTCCGACCCGCTGGGCTATCTCTCGGACCTGGGCGTCGGCGGGTTGCTGGTCGCGCTGCTCTACCGTCGCCCCTGGTGGCTGGCATTGCCCGTGTTGCTGGCCTGGAGCGCGTTGACCCTGGCCAGCATCGAACTGGTCAGCGCCGTCGGGCGGATGCCCAACCCTTCGGACGTGCATTACCTGATCGATCCGCAATTCGTTGAGAACTCCACCAGTGGCGGCTTCGCCCACCCCTGGCTGGCCACGTTCCAGTGCGCGGCACTGGGGTTCTGGCTGCTGGTGCAATGGCTCAATCGGGCGCGACCGGCCCCACGCTTGCCGCGCCATGCCTGGGTAGCGCCGCTGCTGGTGCTGCTGATCCACGGTGCGGTGCAATCCTGGCGGCCCAGCGAGGCGGACCAGTGGAACCTGTTCAACCTGCCCCATCAATTGGCTACCGCCGCCCTCGCCGAGGGTCAGGAGCGCGCCCAGCAATGGCTCGAAGGCAGCGCCCCGGACCCGGTGCCGCCCATGGACGGACTCACCCGCCTGGACCTGGACGGGCAACGCTTGCTGACCGAGCCGGGCCGCGCGCGCAACGTCCTGGTCATCGCCCTGGAAGGCATTCCCGGGGCCTACGTGCGTGCCAATCGCCAGGCGTTGAACAGCACCTATCAAGAAGACCTGATGCCGCACCTGAGCGCCTGGGCCGAGCGGGGCATGAACACCCCCGATTACGTCCTGCATAGCCACCAGACCATCCGAGGCCTGTACGCCATGTTGTGCGGCGACTACGACAAACTCGACGACGGCACGCCCAAGGGCGTCGAAATGCTCAACCAGACCCAGCGCAACCAAGCCTGCCTGCCGGCCCAATTGCGCCAGAACGGTTTCTCCACCCACTTCCTGCAAGCCGCCGGGCTACGGTTCATGGCCAAGGACCGGATCATGCCGCACATCGGCTTCGACACGGCACTGGGCGTGGAGTGGTTCACCCAGCCCGCCTACCTGGAATTCCCCTGGGGCAAGGACGACAAGACCTTCTTCGAGGGCGCGCTGGACTACGTCGGGCAATTGCAACAGGCGGACCGGCCGTGGATGCTCACCTTGCTGACCGTCGGCACGCACCAGCCCTACTCCGCACCCGATGACTACCTGCAACGCTACGACTCTGCCAAGCAGGCGGCGGTCGGTTACCTGGACGACGCCTTGGACAGTTTCCTGGCTGGCCTTGAGCGCCAGGGCATCCTGGACAACACCTTGGTGGTGATCACTTCGGACGAATCCCATGGCATCGACGATGTGCGCCTGGCGTCATCCTGGGGTTTCAACCTGATGCTGGCGCCGGAACCATTGCCCAGGATCAAATCAGGGGTCTATGGCCACGTGGACCTGAGCGCCTCGATCCTCGACTACTTCGGCTTCGCGGTGCCCACGGCGTTGTCCGGACGCTCGATGCTCAGGGATTACACGACGGGCCGGGAGATCATGTCGTTCACCAACGGCAAACTGCGCCATCACGACGGCAACGGCACGTTCACCGAGTGCGATTTCCTGCAGCGTTGCCGGTCCTACGCCAGCCCCGGCTTTATCGCCGACCGGGCTGTCTACAGTGGGCAATACAGCGGCCAGCGCGCACGGCTGATCAGCGCCCAGGCCACCGCCCTGGGCCAGACCCTGCTGCCCACGCCTCTCAACCAGCGTTATCAATTTGGCAGCGCAGAAAAGATCCCGCTGCCGGCTCAGGTCTCCAACGACTGGACCGACAACCTGATCGGGGCCCAGTACCTGGAGATGCCCAAGGGCTCGCAGACCCGCGTCAGCCTGACCATCCGCGCCCTGGAGGCCGACCACGCCGCCTATATTTCCCTGAAGGCCAAGGAGTTCGAACAGGACGTCGCCATGGACCTGCCGACCGAGGTGGCGGTAACCCCCGAGCAGCCGCTGGTGATGGACATCAGTTTTGACAACCCGCAACAGCGCAAGGCCTTTTCCTTCCACCTGCTCGGACATGGGGTGGGCGCCATCGAGATCAGCGACTTCAGCGTCGTGACCGAACTGCCAGGCCAGCCGGAGCAACCGGAATATCTGGACGAGTACCTGGACGATGGGCAGGACGACGGCGAAGTCCAATCCAGCTGAACAAAAAACGCGCAGCCTTTGAAACAGGCTGCGCGTGATCGAAATCGCCCAATGCCACTCGGTGTGGGGATGCCCCAGGCTAATCCAGCAAGCGGTGCAGCTTCGCGTACTGCAACAGCATGATGGTCTTGGCGTCGCAGATCTCCCCCGCCTCGACCATGCCCAGGGCCTGGTCGAGGGACATCTCCAGCACCTCGATCTCCTCGCCCTCCTCCTCCAGCCCACCGCCTTCATGCTGCTTGTCTTCGTCGAAATACTCGCCGACGAAAAAGTGCAGCCGTTCCGTCACCGAGCCCGGGCTCATGAAGGCTTCGAAGACCTTGCGCACGTCCTGGATGACGTAGCCGGTTTCCTCTTGGGTTTCCTTGCGGATGCAAGTGTGCGGGTCGTCGTTGTCGAGCAGCCCGGCGCAGGTTTCGATCAGCAGGTCATCGTGCCCGTTGACGAAGGCCGGAAAGCGGAATTGCCGGGTCAGGACCACGGTCTGCTTGGCCTTGCTGTACAACAGGATGGTGGCGCCGTTGCCCCGGTCGTAGGTCTCGCGCGTCAGTTCCTGCCATCGACCGTCACGACCGAGGTAGTCGTAGGTGGTCTTGCGCAGTACGTACCAGTTGTCCGAGAGGACTTCGACGTGCTTGATCCGCACACGGTCCTTGATGCTGGTTGCCTGGGTCATTCATCCACTCCCTTCGAGATCCGTGTCCCATTAAACACTGTTCAGGCGGCCTCGCCGTCAATCGGCACGGCCGGGACCCGGGGCAGCGCTCGCTTGTGCGCCGTCCTGGCGTAGGCGCCCTCGATGATCCGTTGCGCCTCGGGCGAGACCTCTTCGCCCATCAGGTACGCATCGATTTCCTCGTAGCGGCAGCCATAGGCGTCTTCATCCAGCTTGCCAGGGGCCAGGTCCTCCAGGTCCGCGGTCGGCGCCTTGTGCACCAGGTGCGCCGGGGCGCCCAGGGCGTCGGCCAACCCGCGGACCTGGGTCTTCGTCAGCCCGGACAACGGCGCCAGGTCACACGCACCGTCGCCAAACTTGGTGAAAAAGCCCATCACCGCCTCCGCGCCATGATCGGTGCCCACCACCAATCCCTGGCTCAGGTTGGCGATGGCGTATTGCGCCAGCATCCGGGCCCGGGCCTTGGCGTTGCCCTTGGCGAAGTCGGTGAGCGCTGCCGAAGGCTGCAAGCCGTCGAGGACGATATCGGCCATTAGCCCGTCCACGCATGCGGCGATGTTGCACGTGGTGATCACGTCCGGCTGGATGAAATCCAGGGCTGCCTGGGCATCCTGTTCGTCGGCCTGGGCTTTGTAGGGCAACCGGACGGCAATGAAACGCGCCTCGTGGTTTTCATCCCGCAGTTGCTTGACCGCCCTCTGGCACAGCAACCCGGCCGTGAGCGAATCGACACCGCCACTGATGCCCAGCACCAGGGACGTACAACCCGACTCGCGCAGAACCTGCTGGATGAACGCGACGCGACGGGCAATCTCGGCGGCTTCACCGCCTGGTTTGAGTTGGCGATCGATGCCCAGTTCCCGGGCAATGGTCTGTTGCACAAGCGAAGTCATATCAGGCTCCCAGTTGTGGATTGATCAGAGCAACGTTGAACACTTGAGCGGCGTACCGCAGGAACGAAACATCCTCACAGACATTCTTGACCGGATCGTCGGAGAACTTCACGACCGGCTCGCCATGGACCCGCACCAGTTTCATGACGATGCTCAGCGGCTCGACACCGTCGACATCGCAAGCCAGGCTGGTGCCCATCCCGAAGCCGAACTTGGCCTTGCCACGCACATGCCGCAGGATCGGCAGGCATTTTTCGAAATTGAGGCCGTCGGAAAACATCAGGTCCTTGGTGCGCGGATCGACACCCAGCGCCTTGTAGCGGTCCAGCACCTTGTCAGCCCAGAGGATAGGGTCACCGGAATCCTGGCGCAGGCCGTCATAGAGCTTGGCGAAGTACAGGTCGAAGTCCTTGAGGAAGAAGTCGGTGCTGATGCAGTCCGTGAGCGCGATGCCCAGGCGGCCGCGATACTCGCGTACCCAGTTTTCCAGCGCGGCGTTCTGGCTCTCGCGCAACCGGCCCAGTTGCTGGTGCACCATCAGCCACTGGTGGGCCATCGTGCCGATCAGCGGCAGGTCGAACTCGTAGGCCAGGTGAGCGTTGCTGGTGCCGACAAAAACCCCGGGGAAATCGCTGCGCATGACGCTCACCACTTCGCGCTGGGCCCGGAACGACAGCCGCCGACGGGTGGAGAAGTCCGAGACACGGAACTCGGCGAGCTCTTCACGGCTGGCGTTTTTCTCCAGCCATTCGAACTTCTGGTACAGCTTGCGGGTGACGTCGGCCAACTCGACATCCGGGTACTTCTCGCGGTTGCGCAACTCACTGACCATGGCCAGTACCGGTTGCTCGAACATGATGCAGTGCAACATCGGGCCACGGACGCGGATATGCAGTTGGCCGTCGACTTCCGACACATGGATGTAGCGCAGATTGAAGCGGAACAGGCCAAGAAACTGTTCGAAGTCGGCGGTCAGGTACTCGCGAAAACGCTTGTTGAACAGGAACCGCTGCTCGCCTTCGCGCAGTTGCAAGCCGGCGAGTTTCTCCAGTTCGACCCGAATCTGCGGGATCAGGTGGCCAAGCCGCTCCTTGGAACGCACGATGAACTGGTATTCCACTTCCACGTTGGGGTGCTGGTGCAAGACCGCCTGCATCATGGTGAAGGTGTAGTAGTCGGTATCCAAAAGGCTCTGGATGGTGCCGTTGCTTGAATCGAATGCGCTGTCCATGGGTCTTCCTTACACGCTTGCCAGTTGAACGGTTTCTTCGCGAGTCGCGGCCACCGCGATGCCCGCTTGCTGCATATCCCGGATGGCCTGGAGGGCGCCCTCCTCGCTGATGGCCCGGCAGGCCGGCAAGTGGATGATCACCTTGAGCCCGGCGCCCGCCAGTTGCAGCGCGGTGGTCTTGACGCAGAAATCCAGCGCCAGCCCGCCGACGATGACCTGCTCGACACCTTGGCCCTTGAGGTACTCGATCACCCCGGTAGAGAGCTTGCCGTGCAAGTCGTGGTAGCACGCGCCGTACGGGTGCAGGTCCGGCTCGACGCCCTTCCAGATGAAATAGTCGTAGTCGTAAGGCGTCGGCAGTTCGTCCAGCAGGGTGAAACCTTCGGTGCCGGGCACACAGTGACTGACCCATGTGATGTCGGCGTGCGCGAGCCCGGTGGGCTTGAGCATCTGCGCATGGTCGGCGACCACCCAGGGCGCCTGGGGCGAGTGGGCATCCTTGCTGCCGATGCGCAGGCTGGCCAGGGAAGCGATGAAGTTCAACTCACCGCCGATCTGCTCGCCGCCAGGCACCGGCAGCTCATCAGGGCAGAGCGGGGTAAAGCTCTTTTGCGCATCGACATCGAAGGAAGCGGTTTTGCGAGTCAGGCTGTTCATGCTGGGTTTCTCCTGTTCATGGTCGCTACAGTACACAACATGTACTTTCACAACAAGCTTCGTCTGCAAAATTTTTTCACTACCCTATCTATTGGATATGGGATCCGGAAGATGTCGTTTGAGATCTTTGGTGATAAAGTACACGTTACGTACCAATAGAGGATCAGCCATGTTCGAGATTGCGCTTTATGGCGGTGCCTTCAATCCGCCTCACGCCGGCCACGCCCAGGTGATGATCGAGGCGTCCCGCCAGGCCCGGCGAGTACTGGTGGCCCCCAGTTTCAGGCACCCTTGCGGCAAACGAATGGTCGACTATGAGGTGCGTATGAAGTGGCTGGAGTCGATCGTCGAGCACATCCAACCGCTGTGCCGCACCGAAGTGAGCGCCAGCCGGGTGGAGCAGCTCGTGGCCCGTGGCGTCGAAGGCCCCATCTACAGTTACACCCTGCTCGCCCACCTCGCCGACAGCCTGGCCCTGGACGGCAAGCGGATCGCGCTGGTGGTGGGCCAGGATGTGGCCGAGCAGTTGCCGAGCTTCTATCGCGGCCAAGCCCTGCTGGAGCGTTTTTCCATCCTGTGCGTGGAGGAAAGGCTCCACGTGCGCAGCACACTGCTGCGCGAACGCCTGGCCCTGGGCGAACCGCTGCCCAGCCACTGGATGGCACCGGGCATGGACCCGTTAAACTATGACCTTTATGCGACCTACGGAAACCGACATGCGCAATAGCACCGCCCCCACGCGCGATTACCTGCATACCATCGACCTCTGCGTGCTGCGCTTCAACCGGCAAGCCCAGGCCATCGAAATTCTCTTGAACCGCAGGGAGGCCGAACCGTTCGCCGGCCACTGGGCGCTGCCCGGGATCGTAGTCAATGGGGGGGTTGAAGATCTGACGCTGAACGACGCCGTGGAGCGCCTGCGTCACTCCAACAAGGTAGGGATGCCACTGGCCTGGATCGAACAGGTCGGCACCGTCGGCGACGCCTTCCGCGACCCGCGTTGCTGGTCGTCGTCGACGTTCTACCTGGCGATTGCCAGCGAGGCGGTCCAGCTCGCCGAGCACCAGGGTTTCTTCCCGCTCAAGGACGTCGCGGATGCCACGATCAAACTGCCCTTCGATCACAACAGCCTGGTGGCCGCCGTCCAGGAACGGCTGTTGTCCAAATCCCTCTACAGCAGCCTGCCGCTGATGTTCCTCGGCCCCGAGTTCAGCGCGCCGCAAGCCGTGGGCATCTTCTCTGTGGTGCTCGAACGCCCGGTACTCAAGACCAGCATGCGCCAGCGTCTGCTGAAGATGACCGAAGCAGGCTACCTGCAAGAGACCGGGCGCAAGAAAAGCGGCGACGGCGGCCGCCCCCAGCGCACGCTGGAAAACCTGAAGCCGGGCAGCGTTTATCTTTTTGACCGGTGTTTTCTGGAGTAGCGCTTAGCGAGCAAGCGCAAATGCTGGCGCCATCCGCTCCTGCTCATTGCTTGAGATGCCCAGATAGCACGCGACCCTGGGCCATTTTCTGACGACGCCCTGGAATCTTTGGATGGTTTGTCTGGCATCGTCAGCAGAGACGCGGAAGTAGCCGGCCACGCTCATTGCCAAATCAAGGTCTATGGCGTTATCAGCCTCTGAAACGTTGAGCCTCAGGCCAGTGTCACCAGGGACAGGGTTCATGTCATACGCAGGCGAAAGACGCCAACCGCGCCCTGGCTCCAATAGGAAGCCATGGTTTCGTAGATGATCGTCAGTATTCGAAACCAGCATGTTGAAAACAATTCTTCGCCAAAGCTCGGGAAGATCTACGTCGGCAGCGGCTCCCTCCCTTACCAATACCTCTGCAATCTCCAGGTAACTGGCCCCTGTCTCATGCCCATCACCATCTTGGTGGTCCGTCAGGGTCATCGCTGAAGCAAAGTGAAGTCGGCCCCCCCTTGCTGTTCTGTCAAAGCGCTTAACCATGAAACAGTGATACTCACTCGCGTACCGTTGCGCTTTTCCTTCAGCCACATATAGCCCACAGCCTTGAGCCAATGTGTTGACGACCATCTCCCAGCCGCCCACGTCGTGGGCGTCTCTATTACTGGGAAATTTTCCTATCCAGAGAGCCTGATCGTCATCAACTACGCTTGCCTTGGGCCTCGCTCCACCCAGAGAACCACCTGGAGCGATGAGCATTCGAATCCAGTCCTGACCCTGTGCACCCCGATCCTCGCCAGCTTCAAATCGACGCGAAGCCTCTTCAAGCTCACGCATGCGGGCCATCGGTGGGGCGGCATGCTCCATATGGGCATCAAGGAACGCTCCTTCTTCCTCGACTTTGAAACGCAGTCCCCCTACCCGGTAGGCGTCGTGAACCCCGATGAGATAGTCCGAGTCAAACAGCCGTGCGTCCTGCGGTGCGACTCCAGCTCTTTTATCCCGCTCCAAGCGACGATCCATCAGCAGTCGCCCCCATCGATCAAGCGAGGAGTCCGATATGCACCCAAAGCAATTTCTCGCTGGATATTGCCTCCCTTCGTAAGGCTGAATCCGAGGGTCTATCGCAATCTGAGTGTGAATGGTTTGAAGAACAGCCCGCGCGTACTCAAACTCCATACGTTCGGATCCTGCCAATCTGCGGGAATGAAGGGTTCCAAGCAGTACGGGTGCTGTTTCATTCCAGTCTGCGTAGACGAAAATCCTTTCAGGCATCGTCTTCCCCTAAAAGCTTCTTAGCGAGTTCAGAGCTTGTCTGGCTTCGGCTGTAAGCGGCTGGTGATGCAGAACTATTCTCTTTTGCTGAGACGCTGACCAAGTTGTCCCAATGAAACTGCGGCAGCTTTACTTTTGGCTTGATGTGCTCGACTGCAGAACGCCCTTTCAATTCAGCATCTTGCAGATCACGGCCTAACTCATCCGTGCGCGCGAGCAATTCAAGGTCCTTCTCCAGGCCCAAGGCTACCAATACCGAGACGTAAGCCCCTATGGTTACAGCAGGACTGCCACTTTCCAGCGCCCTTAACGTTGGGGCGCTCATGCCCGCACGCGCAGCCATTTGCGTCGCAGTGATCTTACGACGCTTACGAGCCAGCTCGATCCGTTCGCCAAGCTGGCGCAGGAGCCGCTCAGCGGATGGCATGAGGGGTGCTGTTTTTTTGGGCATGGCCGTATTTTTTCAATTTCTTTGAGGATTTGAAAAAATACTAGCACAGAGATGCCTGATATCGGCCTCTAATGAGGAAAAATGAAAGTATTTTTTTAATATTTAGAAAAAAAAGAAAAAATACCTTCAAACCCAAATTTGGTTTCTCAAGATAAGCCCAGATGTTTAGTCGGGTTCTCTTCAGCTATTTGGCGAAGCGCCAGCCATGCGTAAAGGACGATGCGGCTTGGACGAATGAGCGGGTTTAGCAGCGCTAAACCCGCTCAGATTCATTACGCAGGATCACCAAGAAACCTGGCTCTTGGTGGACGACTCACTCCACCGTCACAGACTTCGCCAGATTGCGCGGCTGGTCCACGTCCGTGCCCTTGAGCACGGCCACGTAGTACGACAGCAGTTGCAGCGGGAGGGTGTAGAGGATCGGCGACAGGATGTCGTGGATGTGTGGCATGTGAACCACGTGGGTGCCTTCGCCGTTGGTCATGCCGGCTTTTTCGTCGGCAAAGACGATCAACTGGCCGCCGCGGGCGCGCACTTCCTGCAGGTTGGACTTGAGTTTTTCCAGCAGCTCGTTGTTCGGTGCCACGGTGACCACCGGCATGTCGTTGTCCACCAGGGCCAACGGGCCATGCTTGAGCTCGCCGGCAGGGTAGGCTTCGGCGTGGATGTAGGAAATTTCCTTGAGCTTCAAGGCCCCTTCCATCGCCACCGGGAATTGCGCGCCACGGCCGAGGAACAGGGTGTGGTTTTTCTCGGCGAACAGCTCGGCGATTTTTTCCACGGTGCTGTCCATCGCCAGGGCCTCGCCCAGGCGCGTCGGCAGGCGGCGCAGTTCTTCCACCAGTTTTGCCTCGACGCCCTCGGCCAACGTGCCGCGCACCTGACCCAACGACAGGGTCAACAGCAACAGGCCGACCAGCTGGGTGGTGAACGCCTTGGTCGACGCCACGCCGATCTCGCGGCCAGCCTGGGTCAGCAGGGTCAGGTCGGACTCACGCACCAGTGAGCTGATGCCCACGTTGCAGATCGCCAGGCTGGCGAGGAAGCCCAGCTCCTTGGCGTTGCGCAGGGCCGCCAGGGTGTCGGCGGTTTCGCCGGACTGGGAAATGGTGACGAACAGCGAATCGGGTTGCACCACCACCTTGCGGTAACGGAACTCGCTGGCCACTTCGACCTGACACGGAATCCCGGCCAACTCTTCCAGCCAGTAACGGGCGACCATGCCGGCGTGATAGCTGGTGCCGCACGCGACGATCTGCACATTGCGCACCTTGGCGAACAGCTCGGCCGCTTGCGGGCCGAAGGCCTGGACCAGCACCTGGGTCTGGCTCATGCGCCCTTCCAGGGTGCGTTGCACCACGGCTGGCTGCTCATGGATTTCCTTGAGCATGAAGTGACGGAACTCGCCCTTGTCGGCGGCTTCGGCGCCGTCGCGGTACTGAACGGTTTCACGTTCGACGGCTTTGCCCTCGATGTCCCAAATCTGCACGCTGTCGCGGCGGATCTCGGCGATATCGCCCTCTTCCAGGTACATGAAGCGGTCGGTGACCTGGCGCAGGGCCAACTGGTCGGACGCCAGGAAGTTTTCCCCAAGGCCGAGGCCGATCACCAACGGGCTGCCGCTGCGGGCCGCCACCAGGCGATCCGGCTGTTTGGCGCTGATGACCGCCAGGCCATAGGCGCCGTGCAGTTCCTTGACGGTCGCCTTGAGGGCTGCGGTCAAGTCCGCCAGGTCCTTGAGCTTGTGGTTGAGCAGGTGGGCGATGACTTCGGTGTCGGTGTCGGAAGTGAACACATAGCCGAGCGCCTTGAGCTGTTCACGCAGGGCTTCGTGGTTTTCGATGATGCCATTGTGCACCACCGCCAGGTCGCCGCCGGAGAAATGCGGGTGGGCGTTACGCTCGCACGGCGCGCCATGGGTGGCCCAGCGGGTGTGTGCGATGCCAAGGCGACCGACCAGCGGCTCGGCGTCCAGCGCCTGCTCCAGCTCACTGACCTTGCCAGGGCGGCGCATCCGCTCAAGCGTCTGGTCGTTGGTGAAAACCGCCACGCCGGCACTGTCGTAGCCGCGATATTCCAGGCGCTTGAGGCCTTCGATCAAGATTGCAGTGATATTACGTTCAGCAACGGCGCCGACAATTCCACACATGTTATTTCTCCTGGCTGACAGACGCGCAGATCACATTGATGCCGCGGGCCTGAATCTGATCGCGGGCCTCTACGGGCAGGCGATCATCGGTAATGAGGGTATGGACGCTGCTCCACGGCAGTTCCAGGTTGGGGATCTTGCGGCCGATCTTGTCGGCCTCCACCATCACGATCACTTCGCGGGCAACCTCAGCCATCACACGGCTCAGGCCCAGCAGTTCGTTGAAGGTGGTGGTGCCACGGACCAGATCGATACCGTCGGCACCGATGAACAACTGGTCGAAGTCATAGGAACGCAGGACCTGTTCGGCGACCTGGCCCTGGAATGATTCGGAATGCGGGTCCCAGGTGCCACCGGTCATCAACAGCACCGGTTCGTGCTCCAGCTCGTTCAGGGCCCTGGCGACGTGCAGGGAGTTGGTCATGACTACCAGCCCGGGCTGCTGGCCCAGTTGAGGGATCATGGCCGCCGTGGTGCTGCCGCTGTCGATGATGATGCGCGCGTGTTCGCGGATCCGCTTCACAGCGGCCCGGGCAATCGCCTGCTTGTAGCTGGAGACGGCTTTCCCGTTGTCGGCCACCAGCTCCTGCGGCATCGGCACCGCGCCACCGTAGCGGCGCAGCAACAGGCCGTTGGTTTCCAGGGCGGCGAGATCCTTGCGAATCGTAACCTCCGAGGTTTCGAAGCGTTTGGCCAGCTCATCCACACTGACCTCACCCTGCTCCTGGAGTAAGGCAAGGATATTGTGGCGGCGCTGTGGCGTATTGCGTTTCGACATGGCGAGATAAGTTTCGATTCGAAAGATAACGTAAGCAATCAAAACCTATTGCCGTGCAATCGTCAAGGCGGGGGCAGAAAAATTCAGAAATCATTAGATCAATGTGGGAGCGGGCTTGCTCGCGAAGGGGTCGAATCAGACAGTACAGCATGAACTGACACGACGCTTTCGCGAGCAAGCCCGCTCCCACAGGGGTTGTGGATAACTTAGGACTTCTTGATTTTCTCTGGACGCTTCCAGTTATCGATGTTGCGCTGACGCGCGCGCCCTACGGCCAGTTGCGATTTATCCACATTCTGGTTGATGGTCGACCCGGCTGCTGTCGTCGCGCCGCTGGAGATATCCACAGGCGCCACCAGGGAGTTGTTGGAGCCGATGAACACGTCCTCCCCCAACACGGTCTTCCACTTGTTCGCGCCATCGTAGTTGCAGGTGATGGTGCCGGCGCCAATGTTGGTGCGGGCGCCCACCTCGGCGTCTCCCAGGTAGGTCAAGTGGCCGGCCTTGGCCCCTTCGCCCAAGTGCGCGTTCTTCAGCTCGACGAAGTTACCCACATGGGCGCGAGCATCCAGCACGGAGCCGGGGCGCAAACGGGCGAACGGGCCGGCGTCGCTGCCTTCGCCCATGATCGCGCCGTCCAGGTGACTGTTGGCCTTGATCACCGCACCCTTGCGCAAAGTGCTGTCCTTGATCACGCAGTTCGGGCCGATGACCACGTCATCTTCGATCACCACGTTGCCCTCGAGGATGACGTTGATGTCGATAACCACATCGCGACCCACGCTGACCTCACCGCGCACATCGAAACGAGCCGGGTCGCGCAGGGTCACGCCCTGGGCCATTAGGCGGCGGGCGGCGCGCAGTTGATAATGACGCTCCAGCTCGGCCAACTGCCGGCGGTCGTTGGCGCCCTGCACTTCCATGGCATCCAGGGGTTGCTCGGTGGCCACCACCAGGCCGTCCGCGACCGCCATGGCAATCACATCGGTCAGGTAGTACTCGCCCTGGGCGTTGTTGTTCGAAAGGCGGCTCATCCAGTCACCCAGGCGCCCGGCCGGTACGGCGAGAATCCCGGTGTTGCCCTCGGTGATAGCAAGTTGGGCCTGGTTGGCGTCCTTCTGCTCGACAATCTCGGTGACCTGGCCGTCGGCATTGCGCACGATGCGCCCGTAACCCGTGGGGTCATCCAGCTCGACGGTCAGCAGGCCCAGCTGTTGTGGCGCAACCTGCTTGAGCAGGCGTTGCAGGGTGTCGACCTCGATCAGCGGTACGTCGCCATACAGGATCAGTACCGTGTCGGCGGTGATGAACGGCACGGCCTGGGCGACGGCATGGCCGGTCCCCAGTTGCTTGTCCTGCAGGACGAAATTCAGGTCATCGGCGGCCAGGCGTTCACGAACGGCATCGGCGCCGTGGCCGATCACGACATGGATGCGCTGTGGATCAAGTTGCCGAGCGCTGTGGATAACATGGCCAAGCATGGAACGCCCCGCCACCGGATGCAGTACCTTGGGCAGCGCCGAGCGCATGCGGGTGCCTTGACCGGCCGCGAGGATAACGATTTCGAGAGACATGACTGGCTACCAATCCTGGGTGGTCAGCGGCTGCGACCAGATGATGAGTGTCGGAAAAAGAAAAAGGGTAGCCGAGGCTACCCTTTTTAATCAATCACGCAGAAAGCGGACGGCTTAGCCGCCGAACTTCTTGCGGATCTGCTGGACGGTGCGCAGCTGGGCTGCGGCCTCGGCCAGACGTGCAGCAGCAGAACCGTAGTCGAAGTCTGCGCCTTTTTCGTGCAGGGCCTTCTCGGCAGCCTTGACGGCTTCCTGAGCGGAGGCTTCGTCCAGGTCGGCAGCACGTTGCACGGTGTCGGCAAGGACCTTGACCATGTTCGGCTGAACCTCGAGGAAACCACCCGAGATGTAGAACACCTCTTTTTCCCCGCCCTGCTTGGTCAGACTAATCGGACCTGGCTTCAAGCTGGTGATCAGCGGTGCGTGCCCCAGGGCGATACCAAGATCCCCCAGTTCACCGTGCGCAACCACAAACTCGACCAGACCGGAGAAAATTTCCCCTTCCGCACTGACGATATCGCAATGGACTGTCATAGCCATCTGATTGCCTCAACCTAAATTAGCGCCCGTTGCCGGGCGCCGGGATTACAGTTTCTTGGCTTTCTCGATCGCTTCTTCGATGCCGCCGACCATGTAGAACGCTTGTTCTGGCAGGTGGTCGTAGTCACCGTTGAGGATGCCTTTGAAGCCAGCAATGGTGTCTTTCAGGGAAACGTATTTACCCGAGGCACCGGTGAAGACTTCAGCCACGAAGAACGGCTGCGACAAGAAGCGCTGGATCTTACGAGCACGGGCTACCAACTGCTTGTCGGTTTCCGACAGCTCGTCCATACCCAGGATCGCGATGATGTCCTTCAGCTCTTTGTAGCGCTGCAGCACGTACTGAACGCCACGAGCGGTCTCGTAGTGCTCGGTGCCGATCACGTTCGGGTCCAGCTGACGGGAAGTCGAGTCCAGTGGGTCTACCGCTGGGTAGATACCCAGGGAAGCGATGTCACGGGACAGAACGACGGTGGCGTCCAAGTGGGCGAAGGTGGTCGCTGGCGACGGGTCGGTCAAGTCGTCCGCTGGTACGTATACCGCCTGGATCGAGGTGATCGAGCCTTGCTTGGTCGAAGTGATGCGCTCTTGCAGCACGCCCATCTCTTCAGCCAGGGTCGGCTGGTAACCTACTGCCGAAGGCATACGGCCCAGCAGTGCGGATACTTCGGTACCGGCCAGGGTGTAACGGTAGATGTTGTCGACGAACAGCAGAACGTCGTTACCTTCGTCACGGAACTTCTCGGCCATGGTCAGGCCGGTCAGGGCTACGCGCAGACGGTTTCCCGGCGGCTCGTTCATCTGGCCGTAGACCAGTGCCACTTTGTCCAGAACGTTGGAATCCTTCATCTCGTGGTAGAAGTCGTTACCCTCACGAGTACGCTCACCCACACCGGCGAACACGGAATAACCGCTGTGCTCGATGGCGATGTTACGGATCAGTTCCATCATGTTTACGGTCTTGCCTACACCGGCACCACCGAACAGACCGACTTTACCGCCCTTGGCGAACGGGCAAACCAGGTCGATAACCTTGATGCCGGTTTCCAGCAGGTCGTTGCCGCCCGCTTGTTCAGCGAAAGACGGCGCAGGACGGTGAATGCCCCAACGCTCTTCTTCGCCGATCGGGCCCGCTTCGTCGATCGGGTTGCCCAGTACGTCCATGATCCGGCCCAGGGTCGCTTTACCGACCGGTACGGAGATGGCTGCGCCAGTGTTGTTGACGTCCAGACCGCGCTTCAAGCCTTCGGTGGAGCCCATCGCAATGGTACGAACCACGCCGTCGCCCAGCTGCTGCTGGACTTCCAGGGTGGTTTCGGCGCCTTGAACCTTCAAGGCGTCGTAGATGCTCGGTACGCTGTCGCGTGGGAATTCCACGTCGATAACGGCGCCGATGATTTGAACGATACGTCCGCTACTCATAGCTGGATCCTCTGAATATTTGAACCGTTAAACCGCGGCAGCGCCGCCGACGATTTCCGAGATCTCTTGGGTGATCGCAGCCTGACGCGCCTTGTTGTAGATCAGCTGCAAATCGCTGATCAAATCACCGGCGTTGTCGGTAGCGTTCTTCATCGCGATCATCCGCGCGGCTTGTTCAGCTGCGTTGTTCTCGACCACCGCCTGGTAGACCTGCGACTCCACGTAGCGGACCATCAAGCCGTCGAGCAGCTCCTTGGCATCCGGTTCGTAGAGATAGTCCCAGTGGTGCTTGAGTTCCTGTTCCGGGGTCGCCACCAGTGGAATCAACTGCTCCACGGTCGGCTGTTGCGTCATGGTGTTGATGAACTTGTTGGATACCACGGACAGGCGGTCGATCCGGCCTTCCAGGTAAGCATCCAGCATCACCTTGACGCTGCCGATCAGGTCATTGATCGACGGCTCTTCACCCAGGTGGCTGATAGCAGCGACGACGTTACCGCCGAAGTTGCGGAAGAAAGCCGCACCCTTGCTACCGACCACGCACAGATCGATCTCGACGCCTTGTTCGCGGTTTACCGCCATGTCCTTGACCAGGGCCTTGAACAGGTTGGTGTTCAAGCCACCGCACAGACCACGGTCACTGCTCACCACGACGTAACCGACGCGCTTGACGGCGCGGTCGATCATGAACGGGTGGCGGTATTCCGGGTTGGCGTTGGCCAGATGACCAATCACCTGGCGGATGCGCTCCGCATAAGGACGGCTAGCAGCCATGCGCATTTGTGCCTTGCGCATTTTGCTGACCGCCACTTTTTCCATGGCGCTGGTAATCTTTTGCGTGCTTTTGATGCTCGCAATCTTACTGCGAATCTCTTTTGCGCCTGCCATGTAACACCTATCAGGTTAGCAAGCGGGAGCCTTGCGGCTCCCGCTGCGGCTTACCAGGTTTGGGTGGCCTTGAACTTCTCGATACCAGCCTTCAGGCCAGCGTCGATTTCGTCATTGAAGTCACCCTTCACGTTGATCTTGGCCATCAAATCGGCGTGATCGCGGTTGAAGAAAGCAATCAGCGCTTGTTCGAAGCTGCCGATCTTGGTGATTTCAATGTCAGTCAGGAACCCACGCTCAGCGGCATACAGCGACAGCGCCATGTCAGCGATCGACATCGGTGCGTATTGCTTCTGCTTCATCAGCTCGGTAACGCGCTGACCATGCTCAAGTTGCTTACGGGTCGCTTCGTCCAGGTCAGAAGCGAACTGGGCGAATGCCGCCAGTTCACGGTACTGGGCCAGGGCGGTACGGATACCACCGGACAGCTTCTTGATGATCTTGGTCTGAGCGGCACCACCTACACGGGATACCGAAACACCGGCGTTCACAGCAGGACGGATGCCCGAGTTGAACATGGCCGATTCCAGGAAGATCTGACCGTCGGTGATGGAAATCACGTTGGTCGGAACGAACGCGGAAACGTCGCCAGCCTGGGTTTCGATGATCGGCAGGGCGGTCAGGGAACCGGTCTTGCCAGTCACTGCGCCGTTGGTGAACTTCTCGACGTACTCTTCCGAAACGCGGGAAGCGCGCTCCAGCAGACGGGAGTGGAGATAGAACACGTCGCCTGGGTAGGCTTCACGGCCTGGTGGACGGCGCAGCAGCAGGGAGATCTGGCGGTAAGCCACTGCCTGCTTGGACAGATCGTCATAAACGATCAGCGCGTCTTCACCGCGGTCGCGGAAGTATTCGCCCATGGTGCAACCGGAGTACGGTGCCAGGAATTGCAGTGCGGCCGATTCCGAAGCACTGGCTGCCACGATGATGGTGTTGGCCAGGGCGCCGTTTTCTTCCAGCTTGCGAACCACGTTGGCGATGGTCGATTGTTTCTGACCGATGGCTACGTAGACGCAGAAGATGCCGCTGTTTTTCTGGTTGATGATCGCGTCGATCGCCAGAGCGGTCTTACCGATCTGACGGTCACCGATGATCAGCTCACGCTGGCCACGGCCGACAGGGATCATGGCATCGACAGCCTTGTAGCCAGTCTGTACAGGCTGGTCTACCGACTTACGCCAGATCACGCCAGGAGCAACTTTCTCGACCGCGTCGGTCTCGGTGTTGTTCAGCGGACCTTTGCCGTCAACAGGGTTACCCAGTGCGTCGACAACGCGACCCAGCAGTTCCTTACCTACCGGAACTTCGAGGATGCGGCCGGTGCACTTGGCGCTCATGCCTTCAGCCAGAGTCGTGTATGCGCCCAGTACCACGGCACCTACAGAGTCTTGCTCCAGGTTGAGGGCCATACCGTAGACGCCGCCCGGAAACTCGATCATTTCGCCGTACATGACGTCGGCCAGACCGTGAATCCGCACGATGCCGTCAGATACGCTGACGACAGTGCCTTCGTTACGGGCTTGGGAGGTCACATCGAGCTTTTCGATGCGGCCCTTGATAATTTCACTTATTTCGGAAGGATTGAGTTGCTGCATTGCTCTGCTGCCCCTTCAAACTCAAGATTTCAATGCTTCGGCAAGTTTCGCGATTTTGCCGCGAATCGAGCCATCGATAACCAGGTCGCCGGCGCGGATGACAACGCCCCCAATCAGGGACTTGTCTTCCTCGACTTGCAGGCGCACTTCCCGGTTGAGTCGTGCACTGAGAACCTTGGCGAGTTTGTCTTGCTGTTCTTGGTTCAATGCAAAAGCACTGGTCACTTCCACGTCTACCGACTTCTCTTGCTCAGCCTTGTACAGGTCGAAAAGAGCGGCGATCTCCGGCAGAAGCGGGAGACGGTCGTTTTCGGCAACGACGTGAATGAAATTCTGTGCCTTGGCATCGAACTTGTCGCCGCACACGTCAATGAACGTGGCGGCCTTTTCTGCGCTCGTCAGTCGCGGGGCCTTGAGCACGCGCTGCATGGTGTCGTCTTGCGACACCGCTGCAGCCAGGCCGAGCATGGCTGACCAATTGGCCAGTTGCTGGTGGGCCTGAGCGTGCTCGAAGGCCGCCTTAGCGTAAGGTCGGGCCAACGTGGTCAGTTCTGCCATGATCGCCCTCGCTTAGATTTCAGCAGCCAGTTGGTTAACCAGCTCTGCGTGCGCGTTTTGATCGATTGTGGCACCCAGGATCTTCGAAGCACCGCCAACGGCCAGGCTACCCACTTGGGCACGCAGCGCGTCTTTGACACTGTTGAGTTCCTGTTCGATCTCGGCTTGAGCCTGAGCCTTCACACGGTCAGCTTCGACGCGAGCCTGTTCACGGGCTTCGTCGACAATCTGGGTACCGCGTTTCTTGGCTTGCTCGATGATTTCAGCTGCCTGAGCTTTCGCTTCGCGCAGTTGCTGACCCACTTTCTCATGGGCCAACTCCAGGTCGCGAGCTGCTCGGCTGGCAGCGTCCAGACCATCAGCGATCTTCTTTTGACGTTCGTGCAATGCCGCAATGACCGGAGGCCATACGAATTTCATGCAGAACAGTACAAAAATCAGGAACGCAACGGACTGGCCAATCAGGGTCGCATTAATGTTCACGCCAACACCTCGCAGTTACGTTGTCCATCACATCAAACTACTCGAAGAATCCGAGTAATTAGCCAGCGATCTGACCAACGAACGGGTTCGCAAAGGTGAAGAACAGAGCGATACCAACACCGATCATGGTGACGGCGTCGAGCAGACCGGCAACGATGAACATTTTGACTTGCAGCATAGGAACCATTTCTGGTTGACGCGCAGCGCCTTCCAGGAACTTGCCGCCCAGCAGGCCGAAACCAATTGCGGTACCCAGTGCGCCCAGGCCGATCAACAGTGCAACAGCGATAGCGGTTAGACCAACTACAGTTTCCATCTTTCCTCCCGACTTTTACGTCGTATGGTTTAGGTTTTTTTAATTTAAAGCGGGTAAAACAAATCGTTTCATCAGCCCTGTTCGGGCTCCTTCCCGTTTGACCGGGAAGGACATCAGACTAGTCGAGACTGGCCTTAATGGTTTTCTTCGTGCGCCATCGACAGGTAGACGATGGTCAGCATCATGAAGATGAACGCCTGCAGGGTGATGATCAGGATGTGGAACACAGCCCACGCCCACTGCAGGACGACGCCCAGGCCGCTGAGCCACAACAGGCCGCTGCCGAACATCACGGCGATCAGGATGAACACCAGCTCGCCGGCATACATGTTGCCGAACAGACGCAGGGCCAGGGAAATCGGCTTGGCGATCAGGGTCACGAATTCCAGCAGGAAGTTCACCGGGATCAGCAGGGCTTGAACCAGGATGTTCTTGCTGCCGAACGGGTGCAGGGTCAGTTCGCCGATGAAGCCGCCGATGCCCTTGACCTTGATGCTATAGAAAATGATGAGTGCGAAAACCGAGAACGCCATGCCCAGGGTCGCGTTCGGGTCGGTGGTCGACACGGCGCGGAACGGGATGTGGTGGTCGCCGGAGATCAGGATGGCCAGTTGAGGAATCCAGTCGACCGGTACCAGGTCGACGGCGTTCATCAGGAACACCCAGACAAAGATGGTCAGTGCCAGCGGTGCGATCACCGGGCTACGGCCATGGAAGCTGTCTTTCACGCTGCCATCGACGAATTCGACCAGTACTTCAACGAAATTCTGCAGTGCACCAGGCTGGCCGGAGGTCGCCTTCTTTGCCGCCATGCGGAAAAGGAAAACGAAGATCAGGCCCAGTGCGACCGACCAGCCGAGGGTATCGACGTGGAAAGCCCAAAAGCCCATTTCCTTGGCTTCTGCTGCGGAGTGGGCAAAGCCCCAGCCGCCGTTGGGTAGCTGACCGAAGGTCAGGTTCTGCAAGTGGTGCTGGATATAGCCCGAAGCGGTTGTCTCTGCCATGGTTGCCTCAAACGCCCTAAGGTCTCGAAAGTCTTGTTCTCATCAGCAGGGGAGTGAACCAGCTGACCAGTTGGGTCAGCACGAAGACGCCGAATACAGCCAGCGGCGCCAATGGCTTCACACCTGCAAACGTCAGTGCAAACAGCACTGCCGTCAAAATCAGTTTCCCCGCTTCACCGGCATAGAAAGACCGGACGATAGCCTGGGCTGCTCGGGCGCCGGAAAACCGAAAGGCCCTGTGAGCAAAGTAAATATTGGGGAGCAAGGCTATCAGGCCTCCGCAAAGACCTGAGTATCCGGCGACGACACCTTTGCATTGCCAGAGCGCCAATGTGGCGATCAGTACAACGACAAACTGAGTCATCAATACCGGGAAAACTGCCAGACGATGGAACGGCAAGCGGTTTGGCGTGCGGGTTTCCATCGCTTTTGCTCTCCAAGGGTCGGCCGCCATAATTCAATAACTTGGCATAATTTGTGCCGACAAAATGCGCGCAGAGTATAGGGGCGGTTCTGCCCCTATTCAACTGCCAGGTAGTGATTTCCGACTGCGCGCTACAAGGGCAATTGTTTCAGCGAATGTGTGCAAGGACACCTTGCAGCTCATCGAGGGAGTTGTAACCAATCACCAATTGCCCCTTGCCCTTCTTGCCGTGGCGAATCTGCACCGCAGAGCCCAGGCGCTCGGCCAGGCGCTGTTCGAGGCGGGCGATATCCGGGTCGGGTTTGGAGGGTTCGACAGGGGCTGGTTTGCCACTGAGCCACTGGCGGACCAGTGCCTCGGTCTGGCGCACGGTGAGACCACGTGCGACAACGTGTCGCGCCCCTTCAACCTGTTGATTTTCCGGCAATCCCAGCAATGCCCGGGCATGCCCCATCTCCAGATCGCCATGGGACAGCATGGTCTTGATGACTTCCGGCAATGCAATCAGCCGCAGCAGGTTGGCCACGGTCACACGCGACTTGCCCACGGCCTCGGCCACTTGTTGCTGGGTCAGTTGGAATTCCTGCTGCAAGCGCTGCAGGGCCACCGCTTCTTCGACCGGGTTGAGGTCTTCACGCTGGATGTTCTCGATCAGCGCCATGGCGATGGCGGCTTCATCGGGCACATCGCGCACCATTGCCGGAATGGTCTCCTGGCCGGCCTGCTGGCTGGCCCGCCAACGGCGTTCACCGGCAATGATCTCGAAACGGCCATTGGCGATCGGACGCACCACGATCGGCTGCATCACGCCCTGGTTCTTGATCGACTGGGCCAATTCTTCCAGCGCCTGGGGATCCATGTCCCGGCGCGGTTGGTATTTACCCCGCTGGATCAGGTCCAGCGGCAGGTGTTGCAACTCACGCTGATCCACCTGCACGGCCTGTTCTTCCAGCGAACTGACCGTAGGACCGCTGAGCAGTGCATCCAGTCCACGTCCGAGACCTCGTTTCTTGACGGCCATGGGGATTCCTTAAGTTGGCTGGGCTGCAGCGGTGCGTGGATTACGGCGCTGGCGGCGAACCATCTCGCCGGCCAGGGCCAGGTAGGCCAGCGCACCACGGGATTGTTTGTCGTAGGCCAGCGCCGGCATGCCGTAGCTCGGCGCTTCGGCCAGGCGGATGTTGCGCGGGATGACCGTGTCGTAGAGCTGCTCGCCGAAATGTTCCTTGAGCTGAGCCGAGACGTCGTTCATCAGGCTCAGGCGCGGGTCGTACATCGTCCGCAGCAGGCCTTCGACCTTCAACTCCGGGTTCAGCAGCTCGGCGATGCGCTTGATGTTATCCACAAGGTCGCTCAACCCTTCCAGGGCGAAATACTCGCACTGCATGGGGATGATCACGCCATCGGCGGCCACCAAGGCATTGAGCGTGAGCATCGACAGCGACGGCGGGCAGTCGATCAGGATGTAGTCGTAATTCTCCCGGATCGGTGCTAACGCACTGCGCAGGCGGCTCTCCTTCATCTGCATTTCCAGCAGGACCACTTCGGCCGCCGTCAGGTCGCGGTTGGCCGGCAGCAGTTGATAACCGCCGTGTTCGGAAAAATGCATGGCCTGGCCCAGATCGCACTCACCGATCAGGACGTCGTAGATGGAGTTTTCCAAGCCATGTTTATCCACACCGCTACCCATGGTGGCGTTGCCCTGTGGATCGAGATCGATCAGCAGCACCCGGCGCTTGGTCGCGACCAGGGATGCTGCGAGGTTGATGCAGGTGGTGGTCTTGCCCACACCACCCTTCTGGTTCGCTATCGCGAATACCTTAGCCATTCTTGCTTGTGTTCCCAATCATGCCGTGCGGCGCAGTATCAGCAGATGGCGTTGGCCTTGGCAACCGGGTACGGCCAGGGCGTGTTCGCTATCGAGGTGGAAGTCTGCCGGCAATGCTACCAGCTCATCGGCCGGATGAACGCCCTTCATTGCCAGCCAGCGCGTATTGGCGTCGCCCAGGTGGCGAGTCCAGTTGCTGAAGTTCTCCATGCTGCTGAACGCCCGGGAAATGATCCCGTTGAACGGCTCGGCAGGCTGGAACGCTTCGACGCGACTGTGGATAACTTGCAGGTTATCCAGCTTGAGTTCGAGTTTGACCTGGGTCAGGAAGCGGGTTTTCTTGCCGTTGCTGTCCAGGCAGGTCACTTGCGAGTCGGGAAACAGGATCGCCAGCGGGATTCCCGGCATGCCGCCGCCGCTGCCCACGTCCAGCCAGCGACCGTCTTCGATGAAGGACATGACGCTGAGACTGTCGAGCAAATGGCGCGAGACCATTTCATCCGGATCACGCACGGCGGTCAGGTTGTAGGCCTTGTTCCACTTGATCAACAGCGCCAGATAACCCAGCAACTGCGCGTGCTGGGCTTCGGTCAGGCTGACGCCAAGCTGCCGGGCACCTGTGGATAACTCTTCGGCGTGTTGCGAGGTGACCATCGAACTCAAGCGCTTTGCTCCAACTGGCGGCCTGCGCCGCGTTTTTTCAAATGAATCATCAACAGGGAAATGGCCGCCGGGGTCACACCCGGGATGCGCGAAGCCTGGCCCAGGGTCTCGGGACGCGTGGCGCCGAGCTTGCTCTGGATTTCCTTCGACAACCCGGAAATACCGGTGTAATCGATATCCACAGGCAGCTTGGTGTCTTCGCTGGCGCGCAGGCGGGCGATTTCATCCTGCTGGCGGTCGATGTAACCGGCGTACTTGGTCTTGATCTCGACCTGTTCAGCCACCTGCGGATCTTCCGCGCTCTGGCCGGTCACTTCCACCAGCCCGGCATAATCGATTTCCGGACGGCTCAAGAGGTTGAGCAGGTTGTATTCGTGGGTCAGCGGCGTACCGAATTTCGCCGCGATGGCATCGCCCTGCTCGGTACCGGGACGAACCCAGGTGCTTTTCAGGCGTTGCTCTTCCAGCTCGATGCCTTCGCGCTTCTTGCAGAACGCGGCCCAGCGCACGTCATCCACCAGACCCAGCTCGCGACCTTTCTCGGTCAGGCGCAGGTCGGCGTTGTCTTCACGCAGGATCAGGCGATATTCGGCCCGGGAGGTGAACATCCGATACGGTTCCTGGGTACCCAGGGTGATCAGGTCGTCCACCAGCACGCCGATGTACGCCTCGTCGCGACGCGGACACCAACTGTCCTTGCCCTGGGCGCGCAGCGCAGCGTTGGCGCCGGCCAGCAAACCTTGGGCACCGGCTTCTTCGTAACCGGTAGTGCCGTTGATCTGGCCAGCAAAGAACAGCCCGCCGATGACTTTGGTTTCCAGGCTGTACTTCAGGTCACGCGGATCGAAGTAGTCGTACTCGATGGCGTAGCCCGGACGAACGATGTGAGCGTTCTCCATGCCGCGAATCGATTGCACGATCTGCAGTTGCACGTCGAATGGCAGGGATGTGGAGATGCCGTTCGGGTACAGCTCGTGGGTGGTCAGGCCCTCGGGCTCGATGAAGACCTGATGGCTTTCCTTGTCGGCAAAGCGATGGATCTTGTCTTCGATCGACGGGCAATAACGCGGGCCGATGCCTTCGATTTCACCGGCAGCGGAATACATCGGCGAACGATCGAGGTTCGCCGCAATGATTTCATGGGTGCGGGCATTGGTGTGGGTGATCCAGCAACTGACTTGCCGTGGATGCTGTTCCTTGTTGCCCATGAACGACATGACCGGGATCGGCGTATCGCCAGGCTGCTCGGTCATCACCGAGAAATCCACAGACCGACCGTCGATACGCGGTGGCGTACCGGTTTTCAAGCGCCCGACACGCAATGGCAGCTCACGCAAGCGGTGAGCCAGAGCGATCGACGGCGGATCACCAGCGCGCCCGCCGGAAAAGTTCTGCAAACCAATGTGGATAAGTCCGCCGAGGAAGGTCCCGGTGGTCAACACCACGGAATCGGCGAAGAAACGCAGGCCCATCTGCGTCACGACACCGCGTACCTGATCCTGCTCGACGATCAGGTCATCGGCCGCTTGTTGAAATATCCACAGGTTCGGCTGGTTTTCCAGGATTTCGCGGACAGCGGCCTTGTACAGGATGCGGTCGGCCTGGGCTCGAGTCGCACGCACGGCTGGGCCTTTGCGGCTGTTCAATACGCGAAACTGGATACCACCCTTATCGGTGGCCATGGCCATCGCGCCCCCAAGGGCATCGATCTCCTTGACCAAGTGGCTTTTGCCAATGCCACCAATGGCAGGGTTGCAGCTCATGGCGCCGAGGGTTTCCACGTTATGCGTCAGCAACAGGGTTTTTGCCCCCATGCGTGCTGATGCAAGTGCTGCCTCGGTACCGGCATGACCGCCGCCGATGACGATCACTTCAAAACGGGAAGGGAAATCCACCACGCACCTCGTGCCTGCTTAATTCAGGTAATTCGGAAAATAGGTTTTTGACTCTGGCCCATGGGCGTTTTTCGAGCCAGGTCGGCAAGTATAGGGACTTCGCCCTTTCTAAAGAACCCTTTGCACAAAATTTAACCAGCTGTGGAGAACTCGCGGTTAAAAAAATTAAAAAGAAAGAAATTTATAAAATCCTTGTTTTTATGTTTATTCTTAGACACCCAGCTTTCTGTGGATAAACCTCTACAAGCCTTAATTTACTTACTGTACAGAGATTCAAAACCCTGTGGCCAGGTGGCCATGAGCGGCTTGGATAACCGGTGTAAGCCTGTGGATTAATCGGTAGGTTATCCACAGAGGCGGTTATCTTCAGTTTTGAGAGGGGTTTATCAACGGTTCTCAAGGGCAGTTATTCACAGGGCTTAGTCGTCCGTTTTGTGTCCTTGTGCACAACGGCCTGGGCAATGGCCGCTGGAAAAGCTTCGAGGAACGACGCCAGAAGCTATTGTGAGAAAACGTAACAGAGGCTAATAATAGCTATTATCATTAACGCCTCATTCCCTATGCCCCCGTCTTCCCATACCGCCGCGATCGGGCGAATTTATGCGCAACACCACTCGTGGCTTTATGGGTGGCTCAAGGGCAAGCTGAATAACGCCTGCGATGCCGCAGACGTGGCCCATGACACCTTCGTGCGGATCCTCGCAGCCCGTAATGCCGTGCAGATTCGCGAACCGCGGGACTACCTGGCCACGGTGGCCCGAGGCCTGGTGATTGATCGTTATAGAAGAAACGCTATCGAGGCGGCCTACCTGGAGTCCCTGGCCGCGCGACCCGAACCCACGGCCATCAGCGAAGAAGACAAGGCCCTGATCATCGAAACCCTGGTCACTGTGGATAAAGCCCTGGCAGCCTTGGGCCCACGTACTCAGCGGATCTTCATGTTGTCGCAGATCGATGGGTTGACTTATCAACAGATCGCCGTGCAATTGAAGGTGTCCCTCACCACCGTGAAAAAGCACATGGTGCGTGCCCTCACCGAATGCGCACTGATCATGGCCGAACGCTGATGCCTGCCCTGCCTGATCGCAAGACGGTCGAAAGGGCTGCCACCTGGTACGTGCAGTTTCAGCACCAACCGCCTTCGCACGCCGAACGCCAGGCTTGGCAGGATTGGCTCGATAGCGATCCAGCGCACCAGGCTGCATGGCACCAGATCGAACAACTGCAGCGCCATCTCGGAGCACTGCCTCAGGACCTTTCACGTCGCGCATTGGGCACCGGGCAGCACCGGCGCCAAGTGCTCAAACTGCTGATGTTGCTCGGCGGCGCCGGCTCTGTGGGCTGGAGCCTTCAGGACCACGGGACGCTCGCCTCGGCCTGGGCCGATTACAAGACGGCCGTGGGGCAGCGCCGTTTCATCGACCTGGCGGACGGAAGTCGGATTCATCTGAACACCGAGACTGCCATCGACGTGTCGTTCGACGCCCATCGCCGCTTGATCCGGCTGCTGAGCGGCGAAATCCTGGTCCAGACCGGCAAGCTCAAGGACACACGGCCCTTTCTTGTCGAGACTGGCGATGGTCGCATCGAGGCGCTGGGCACGCGATTCACCGTACGCCAACTGTCGAACCGCACCCGGGTAGGCGTGCTGGAAGATCGGGTGCGCGTATCGCCGGATGGCACGCTGGGCAGCGCTGGTATCCTGAAAGCCGGCGAACAGGCTGACTTCAACGGCCAAGGCATGGGGTTTATCCAGTCCTACGCTGCCTCACAAGCGGCCTGGGTAAATGGCCAGCTCATTGTCCTCGATGCGCCCTTGGGAGACGTCATCGAGGAACTGAGCCGCTATCGTCCCGGTGTCTTGCACTGTCAGGAAAAGGCGCGGCAGCTTCGGGTGTCCGGTACGTTACGCCTGAATGCCACGGATGCCGTGCTGGCCAATCTACAGGCATCGTTGCCCATTCAGGTTCGCTATTACACCCGGTACTGGGTGTCGATTACACGGGCTGACTAGCGAAGTACACGAAGCGGGAAAATAAACAGAACGAGGGGGTTATCTTTTTTTGTGCTGATCCGGCCCTTCAGGTAATTGCGATCACCCAGGGCTTACCCACACATGCGCCTTCCTACGTTTCGTCAGCGATTTTCCCAGCATTGCATCGCCTACAGCCTGTTGATGACCAGCGCCGCGAGCGGCCTGGTAATGGCTTCCAACGCCTTCGCCAATACCGCCACGCAGCATTACGCCATTGCTGCCGGCTCGCTGGATAACGTGCTGAGCCAGTTCGCCGCGAAGGCCAACATCATCCTTTCATTTTCTCCACAGCAAACCGGCCAGAAACGCAGCGCCGGGTTGACCGGTGACTATTCGGTTGAGCAGGGATTCGTGCAGCTGTTGCAGGGCTCGGGGCTCCAGGCCGTGGCGCAGGCGCCAGGCAGCTACACCCTGTACTCCCTGCCGACAGATCAATCCATGGAGTTGGCCCCCACGAGCATCAACGCATTGGCGGCCAACCCGATGGACCTGGATTACGCTGCCGACGTGGGCTACAAGGCACAAAACAGTCGTATCGGTACTAAAACCAGCACACCGCTGTCGGAAACGCCGCGCTCGGTATCGGTGGTGACCGGCCAGCGCATGAAGGACCAGAAATCCCAGACCCTGACCGAAGTCCTGGGATACGTGCCGGGCATCTTCGCCCCACCCTTCGCGGCCGGTGACAGCCTGGCCGGCGACCTGTTCTACATCCGCGGCTTCAACGCCACCGACTACGGCTATGGCCTGCTCCGCGATGGCTTGAGGGTGCAGGGCAATCGCTATGACACCAGCTCAGAGCCCTATGGCCTGGAGCGTGTCGAGGTGTTCCGCGGGCCTTCGTCGCTGCTGTATGGCGAGAACGCGCCGGGCGGCTTGGTCAACCTGGTCAGCAAGCGCCCGACCGCGGTGCCCCAGGGTGAAGTCCAGTTGGGCTATGGGAGCCACAACCGACGCCAGATCGGTGTGGATGTTTCCGGGCCGCTGGCCGATAACGACAACATCCTGGGCCGGATCGTGATGTTGGGCCGCAACGCCGATACCCAGACTGACCACGTACCGGATGACCGTCTTTACATAGCGCCCTCCCTGACCCTGAATTTCGATGACTTCAACACGTTGACCCTGCTGGCCAACTATCAGAAAGACCACACCAACATGGAGCTCGGGCTGCCGGCCGCCGGCACGCTGCTGAGTAACCCGAACGGCCAGTTGGACAAAGACACCATGCTCGGTGATCCGGACTGGAACACCTTCGAGCGGGAAACCTGGAGCACCGGCTACGAATACAGCCATCGCCTCAATGACGATTGGCAGTTCCGCCAGAATTCGCGTTACCTGCAATCACGCATCACCCGCCATGAAACCTGGCCCGGCAGCTTGAACAACGGCGGTTTTGGTCGCCGTGTGAACGTCACCGCTTATGACCGTTTCAACAAGTCGATGGTGTATTCGCTGGATAACCAGCTGGAAGGCAAATTCAAGGTCGGCGGCCTGGAAAACACGCTGCTGTTCGGCGCCAGTTATGACCGGACCTCGTTCAACCAGGATTGGAATGCCGGATTCGTGGGGCCTGTGGATATCTATGATCCAGTGTACACAGGGGATCCGAAGACACCCATCGCAGTGCAGAACACCTTGCTCGAACAGCAGATGAAAGGGGTTTATACCCAGCTGCAGAGCAAGTACGACCGCTGGTTGTTCCTGCTGGGCGGACGCCAGGATTGGGTGGACAGCGATTTTCGTGACAAGGTCGCCAGCGCTGGCGACATCAGCTCCAAAGACAAGAAGTTCACCTATCAGGGCGGCCTGATGTACCAGTTCGACAACGGCATGACGCCTTACGTCAGCTACTCGACGGCATTCGTCCCGGTGCAGCAGATCTCCAACGCCGGTACGCCTCTGGAACCGATCACCAGCAGCCAGTACGAAATCGGCCTCAAGTACGAGCCCATTGGCTGGGACACAGCCTTCACCGCGTCGGTCTACGACTTGCGCAAGAAGGACGACACCTACTTCGACGCCACCACATCGACCTATCGACAGGTGGGGGAAAGTCGTGCCAAAGGCGTGGAGCTGGAGCTCAACAGCAACCTGAGCCCTGCCCTGAATGTCACCGCCTCTTATACCTACACGGATGCGCGGGTGACCGAGGACTCGGCGACGTCCCTGGTAAAAGGGCACCAGATGACTGGTGTGCCACGTAACCAGGCGTCTTTCTGGGCCAAATATCGTTTCCTGGAAAGCGACCTGAAAGGTTTGTACGTGGCCGGCGGCGTGCGTTATTTCGACAGTGCCTTCGCCTACACCGCGCCCACTCTGTACGGAAAGCTCGATGCTGGCGACGTCACCCTGGTGGACGCCGCCGTCGGCTACCAGATCGACACGCACTGGAGTGTCGACTTGAACGCGAAAAACCTGTTCGACAAGGAGTACGTGTCGGGCTGCAACGATGCGGGGCGTTGCTACTGGGGTGAAGACCGGACGCTGCTCGGCACCGTTTCCTACAACTGGTGACCCCCAAAAAGGGCTGTGGATAAATTGTCCACAGCCCTTTTTTATTTGCCGATGCAGAAACTGGAGAAGATCCGTCCCAGCAAATCGTCGGAACTGAAAGCCCCGGTGATTTCACCCAGTGACTGCTGGGCCTGGCGCAGATCTTCGGCGAGCAGTTCGCCGGCACCGGCCAAGGTCAGTTGGGAGCGACCGTGTTCCAGGGCCGCGCTGGCCTGGCGCAGGGCTTCCAAATGCCGACGTCGGGCGCTGAAGCTGCTTTCCGAGGTTTGCTCGTAGCCCATGCAAGCCTTGAGGTGTTCGCGAAGCAGTTCCAGGCCTACCCCCGCCGACTTCGCGCTCAGGCTGATGGTCACGTGGCCATCGTCGCTGACCTCCAAGGCAATCGCTTCCCCCGTCAGGTCGGCCTTGTTGCGAATCAAGGTGACTTTCGCTGGGTCCGGTCGGACTTCCAGGAACTCCGGCCACAAGGCGAACGGATCGTCTGCTTCCGGTGCGGTGGCATCCACCACCAGCAGCACACGATCGGCTTCGCCGATCGCCTTCAACGCCCGCTCGACCCCGATCTTTTCCACCTGGTCGTCGGTGTCACGCAGTCCGGCGGTGTCCACCACGTGCAGCGGCATGCCGTCGATGTGGATATGTTCGCGCAGGATGTCCCGGGTGGTGCCGGCGATGTCCGTGACAATGGCAGCCTCGCGACCGGCCAATGCATTCAGCAGGCTGGATTTACCGGCGTTTGGCCGTCCGGCGATCACCACGGTCATGCCATCGCGCAACAAGGCCCCCTGCCCGGCTTCGCGCAGCACTGTGGATAACTCGTCGCGGACCTTGTCCAGCATCGCCAGGACGTGGCCATCGGCGAGGAAGTCGATTTCCTCTTCCGGGAAGTCGATCGCCGCCTCGACATAAATGCGCAGGCCGATCAGTTGCTCGGTGAGGTTATGCACACGTTGGGAGAACGCGCCTTGCAGGGAACGTAACGCGTTGCGCGCAGCCTGGGCCGAGCTGGCTTCGATGAGGTCGGCGATGGCTTCAGCCTGGGCCAGGTCGAGCTTGTCGTTGAGGAACGCGCGCTCGCTGAACTCGCCCGGCCGGGCCAGGCGGCAGCCCAGTTCCAGGCAGCGCTTGAGCAGCATGTCCAGCACGATGGGACCGCCGTGGCCCTGCAGCTCCAGCACATCTTCGCCGGTGAAGGAATTCGGGCCTGGAAAATAAAGGGCCAGGCCTTCGTCCAGTACCTGGTGGTCCTCGCTCAAGAACGGGCCGTAGTGCGCAAATCGCGGCTTGAGCTCGCGCCCACTGATCGCCCTGGCCGCGACACTGGCCAGAGGCCCCGAAAGACGGACGATGCCGACACCGCCACGACCTTGGGCAGTGGCAACGGCGGCGATGGTTTCACGCGGTGCGCTCATAAACCGGAATCCAGACAAAAGTGGCAGATAGCAAAACGCCCCACTAGGGGGCGTTTTGTGTGGTTATCCACAGAGCAAGTTACGCCTCGGCTTTTTTCGTCGCCGCTTCGATCTTACGCGTGATGTACCACTGCTGGGTGATCGACAACACGTTGTTCACAACCCAGTACAGCACAAGACCCGCCGGGAACCACAGGAAGAAGAAGGTGAAGATGATTGGCATCATTTTCATGACCTTCGCCTGCATCGGATCCGGAGGTGTCGGGTTCAATTGCTGCTGGATGAACATGGTTGCGCCCATGATGATCGGCAGGATGAAGAACGGATCCTTGATCGACAGGTCGGTAATCCACAGCATGAACGGTGCCTGGCGCATTTCCACGCTTTCGAGCAGCACCCAGTACAACGACAGGAACACTGGCATCTGCACAAGGATCGGCAAGCATCCACCCAACGGGTTGATCTTCTCTTTCTTGTACAGCTCCATCATGGCCTGGGACATTTTCTGCCGGTCATCGCCATGCTGTTCTTTCAGGGCGGCCAGTTTCGGTGCCACTGCACGCATGCGCGCCATGGATTTGTAGCTGGCGGCCGACAATGGGAAGAACAGCCCCTTGATCAGCATGGTCAGGAAAATGATCGACCAGCCCCAGTTACCGACGATGCTGTGGATATGTTGCAGCAGCCAGAAGATTGGCTGGGCAATGAACCACAGGAAGCCGTAGTCCACGGTCAGTTCCAGGCCTGGGGACAACTGTTTCAGGACGGCCTGACTTTTTGGACCGGCATACAGGATGGCGCTGGTTTCAGCCTTGGCACCTGGTGCGGCGGTCAACGCCGGGCCGGTGTAGCCGATGATGTAGTTGCCTTTGCTGTCCTTGCGGGTCTGGACGACGTTGCTTTCGCCCTTCTGCGGGATCCACGCGGTCACGAAGTAGTGCTGCAGCCAGGCCACCCAGCCACCTTGGACGGTTTCCTTGAGCTGCGCCTTGTCCATGTCCTTCATGGACACTTTCTTGTACGGCTCCGAACTTGTCCACAGGGCAGCGCCCAGGTAAGTCGCGGTACCGGTGGCGGTGCTGGAGGAAGGATCGGAGCTGGCGTCACGCTTGAGCTGCGCGAACATCGCACCGGACCAGGGTTGAGCGCTCTGGTTGTCGATCAGGTAGGAGACCGTCACGTCGTACAGGCCACGTTTCAGGGTGAAACGCTTGATGTAGTTGACGCCATCCTTGCTGAACTTCAGGTCCACGACCAATTGGTCCTGACCGTCAGCCAGTTGATAAGTCTTCTTCTCGGCAGCGTAGACCGGGCGGCCAGCCGGGTTGGCGTCCGGGCCACTGGTGCCGATCAGGCCGCTCTGGGCCAGGTAGGTTCGCTCGTTGCCGTTATCGAACAACTGGAACGGAATTTCCGGGTGGTCCTGGCGACGGGGATACAGCGGCAGCTTCAACTGGGCGATGTCACCACCCTGTGGATCGATTGCCAGCTCGAGCACGTCTGTCTTGACCTGGATGAGATCCTTGCTGGCGGCCACAGGGGCTTCGGCGGGTGCGCTGGCATCGCTTGCCGGGTGTGGGATGTCGTCATTGTTGGCAGCCGTGTTGCCAACAGGGGCATCCGGCAGGCTCGGTGCGGTATTGCTGGCTGCAACATTCTGAGTCGGCAGGGCAGCCTGGCCGTAGTCCTGGTTCCATTTAAGGACCATGACGTAGGACACGATTGCCAGGGCGACGATCAGGATCGTGCGTTTGATATCCATGATTACTCGGCCATCGAAGAAGAACGGGAGGTAGGGATAGGCGGAACCGGGTCATAACCGCCGGGATTCCACGGATGACAGCGACCTAAACGACGAAAGGTCAGCCAGCCACCGCGCAGAAGGCCATGATTTTCTATGGCTTCATACGCGTAGCAGGAACAACTGGGGTAGAAACGACAGTGGTTGGCCATCAAGGGACTAATGGCGTAGCGGTAAAACTGGATCGGAACGAGTGCCAGTTTACGCATCTGGACTGTCTACCCCTACAGTTTCGGTGTTGGCTGCTGGTACCGGCTTGTTACGGGCCAGGCGCTTCCAGAGCTTGCCGAAATGCTGAATCAATTCGGGGTTTTCTACGTCACCCAAACCTTTGCGCGCGACGATAACAATGTCCCATCCGACCAGTGAATCCTGGTTCAGGCGAAACGATTCGCGCATCAGACGTTTGAGGCGATTGCGCTGAACGGAGAGCTTGACGCTCTTTTTCCCGATAACCAGCCCGAGTCGGGGGTGATCGAGATCGTTGTTGCGCGCAAGGAGCAGGAGATTCTTCCCCGGAACCTTGCCGGTAGGGGAGTCAAAGACTGCCTTGAAATGCCGGGGAGTAAGCAGACGCTTTTCCCGACTGAAGTCCTGACTCACCTCCAGTGCCGGATTATCAAACTGCCAGACGCGCACGACCTTTGGCGCGACGACGCGACAGGACGGCACGACCGTTCTTGGTAGCCATGCGAGCACGGAAACCGTGGGTACGAGCGCGTTTGATAGTGCTTGGTTGGAAAGTACGTTTCATGTCGTGTTACCTGGTTCGTCCACAACGGGCCGGAATGGCCCCCGTTTTAAGAGACCGGGGATTCTAGAGAAAGCAAGCCTCTAGGTCAATTTCCAACCAACGTTTCCTTTAAATAGATATCCGCCGCTCGAGTGGGTCCATCCTCCGGTGCCAGACATAAATATAAAGAAGGGAATTATTTAAAGCTTTTCTGTAAAAGCTTATAGAAGCTAGGCTGCCATCCATCTGTGGATAACCCATTCAAGCCCTTCTAGATCAATGTGTACAGAGAATGACAACTACACGGGAAAGCGGTGTTCAGGCTGTGCTGCGCTGTCGGATAAGCTGTGTGCGGAATCGGTAGTTATCCACAGATCGTTTATCCACCGAGTTTGCCCCCCACTTGTGCAACGACCTCATGGCCGGTTATCCACAGAGCTTATCCACTGACCGCCGGTCGCCTTTCCTGCTGTTAAGGCATTGATAAATCATGGGCGATCAGCAACCTGCATGTGGATAAGTGCGCGCCTGATCGCTACAATGGCCGCTTGTTTTTGCCTCACCGGCTTTCAACTTAGGGGATGTCCGTGTCAGTGGAACTTTGGCAGCAGTGCGTGGAGCTTTTGCGCGATGAGCTGCCTGCCCAACAATTCAACACTTGGATCCGTCCACTACAGGTCGAAGCCGAAGGCGACGAGTTGCGCGTCTATGCACCGAATCGTTTCGTTCTCGACTGGGTCAACGAAAAGTACCTGGGCCGGGTTCTCGAACTGCTCGACGAGCATGGCAATGGCACGGCGCCTGCGTTGTCCTTATTAATAGGCAGCAAACGCAGCTCGGCCCCTCGCGCGGCGCCCAATGCCCCGCTCGCCGCGGCGGCTGCTTCCCAGGTCCAGGCCACTGCAGCGCCGGTCAACCATGCCGCGCCAGCTCCCGCGCCTGCGCCGAGCAAACGCAGTGCGCAAAAAGAGGCACACGTCAGCGAGGAACCTTCGCGGGACAGCTTCGACCCCATGGCTGGCGCCAGCTCCCAGCAGGCCCCGGTGCGCGCCGAGCAGCGCAACGTCCAGGTCGAAGGCGCGCTCAAGCACACCAGTTACCTGAACCGGACCTTCACCTTCGAAAACTTCGTCGAAGGTAAATCCAACCAACTGGCCCGGGCCGCTGCCTGGCAGGTGGCGGACAACCCCAAGCATGGCTACAACCCGCTCTTCCTCTACGGTGGCGTGGGCTTGGGTAAAACCCACTTGATGCATGCGGTGGGCAACCACCTATTAAAGAAGAACCCGAATGCCAAGGTCGTGTACCTGCATTCCGAGCGGTTCGTGGCTGACATGGTCAAGGCGTTGCAGCTGAACGCGATCAACGAATTCAAGCGCTTCTACCGTTCGGTGGACGCCTTGCTGATCGACGATATCCAGTTCTTCGCCCGCAAGGAGCGTTCCCAGGAAGAGTTTTTCCACACCTTCAACGCATTGCTTGAAGGGGGCCAGCAGGTCATTCTCACCAGCGACCGCTACCCGAAGGAAATCGAAGGTCTGGAGGAACGCCTCAAGTCGCGTTTCGGCTGGGGCCTGACGGTGGCTGTCGAGCCACCCGAGCTGGAAACCCGCGTGGCGATCCTGATGAAGAAAGCCGACCAGGCCAAGGTCGAGCTGCCACACGACGCAGCGTTCTTCATCGCCCAGCGTATCCGCTCGAACGTACGTGAACTCGAAGGTGCCCTCAAGCGGGTGATCGCCCATTCCCACTTCATGGGTCGCGACATTACCATCGAGCTGATTCGCGAATCCCTCAAGGATCTGCTGGCACTGCAGGACAAGCTGGTCTCTGTGGATAACATTCAGCGTACAGTGGCTGAATACTACAAGATCAAGATTTCCGATCTGCTGTCCAAGCGCCGTTCGCGTTCGGTGGCTCGCCCGCGTCAGGTGGCCATGGCGTTGTCCAAGGAACTGACCAACCACAGCCTGCCGGAAATCGGCGATGTGTTTGGCGGGCGCGACCATACGACCGTGCTGCACGCCTGCCGCAAGATCAACGAACTTAAGGAATCCGACGCGGACATCCGCGAGGACTACAAGAACCTGCTGCGTACACTGACCACTTGATGACCAGCGCAGCTTATTAAGGCAAGGGACTAGACCATGCATTTCACCATTCAACGCGAAGCCCTGTTGAAACCCCTGCAACTGGTCGCCGGCGTCGTCGAACGCCGCCAGACCTTGCCGGTACTTTCCAACGTGCTGTTGGTTGTCGAAGGCCAGCAACTGTCGCTGACCGGTACCGACCTGGAAGTCGAGCTGGTTGGTCGGGTGCAACTTGAAGAGCCGGCCGATCCGGGTTCCATCACTGTGCCTGCGCGCAAGCTGATGGACATCTGCAAGAGCTTGCCCAACGATGCGCTGATCGACATCAAGGTCGATGAGCAGAAGCTCGTGGTCAAGGCCGGTCGTAGCCGTTTCACCTTGTCCACCTTGCCTGCCAATGATTTCCCTACGGTGGAAGAAGGCCCTGGCTCGCTGACCTGCAGCCTCGATCAGAGCAAGCTGCGTCGCCTGATCGAGCGCACCAGCTTCGCCATGGCCCAGCAGGACGTGCGCTACTACCTCAACGGCATGCTGCTGGAAGTGTCCGCTGGCGTTATCCGCGCCGTGGCCACCGATGGCCATCGCCTGGCGATGTGCTCGATGCAGGCTGATATCGGCCAACCGGATCGTCACCAGGTGATTGTGCCGCGCAAGGGCATCCTGGAGCTGGCGCGCCTGCTGACCGAACCGGACGGCAACGTCAGCATCGTACTGGGCCAACACCACATTCGCGCCACCACCGGTGAATTCACCTTCACTTCGAAATTGGTGGACGGCAAGTTCCCTGACTACGAGCGTGTGTTGCCCAAGGGTGGCGACAAGCTGGTGTTGGGCGATCGTCAGGCGCTGCGTGAAGCGTTCAGCCGTACGGCGATCCTGTCCAACGAGAAATACCGCGGCATCCGCCTGCAACTGGCCAATGGTCAACTGAAGATCCAGGCCAACAACCCGGAGCAGGAAGAAGCGGAAGAAGAAGTGGGCGTTGACTACAGCGGCGGCTCCCTGGAAATCGGCTTCAACGTCAGCTATCTGCTGGATGTGTTGGGCGTGATGACCACCGAACAGGTCCGTCTGATCCTGTCCGACTCCAACAGCAGTGCGCTGGTGCAAGAGTCCGACAACGACGATTCGGCCTACGTTGTCATGCCGATGCGTCTGTAATCATGCCCAGCAGAAGCTAGATGTCCTTAAGTCGCGTCTCGGTCACCGCGGTGCGCAATCTGCACCCGGTGACCTTCTCCCCCTCCCCCCGAATCAATATTCTTTACGGTGCCAACGGCAGCGGCAAAACCAGCGTACTGGAAGCCGTTCACCTGCTGGGACTCGCCCGTTCGTTTCGCAGTACCCGCCTGTTACCGGTCATCCAGTACGACCAACTGGCCTGCACCGTGTTTGGCCAGGTGGAGTTGGCCGAAGGTGGCCATAGTGCTTTGGGCATTTCGCGGGACCGGCAAGGTGAGTTCCAGATTCGAATCGATGGGCAGAATGCTCGCAGCGCTGCGCAGCTGGCGGAGATCCTGCCCTTGCAACTGATCAACCCGGACAGCTTCCGGCTGTTGGAGGGCGCGCCGAAGATTCGTCGACAGTTTCTCGACTGGGGCGTGTTCCACGTGGAACCGCGTTTCATGGCGACTTGGCAGCGCTTGCAGAAGGCGCTGCGCCAGCGAAACTCTTGGCTGCGACATGGTACACTTGACGCCGTTTCGCAAGCGGTTTGGGACAGGGAACTGTGCCAGGCCAGCGCTGAAATAGATGAATATCGCCGCGCTTATATCAAAGCCTTGAAACCGGTCTTTGAGCAGACCTTGAGCGAGCTGGTTGAGCTCGATGGCCTGACGCTCAGCTATTACCGAGGCTGGGACAAGGACCGCGAGTTGAGTGCCGTGCTGGCTGGCTCCCTGCAACGCGATCAGCAGATGGGTCATACCCAGGCTGGACCACAACGTGCTGACTTGCGCCTCAGATTGGGCGCTCACAATGCCGCGGACATCTTGTCCCGGGGCCAGCAGAAGTTGGTGGTGTGTGCCTTGCGGATCGCTCAGGGACATCTGGTAAGCCAAGCCCGCCGCGGTCAGTGTATTTATCTGGTGGATGACTTGCCGTCCGAACTGGACGAAGCCCACCGCCGCGCGCTTTGCCGCTTGTTGGAAGACTTACGCTGCCAGGTGTTCATCACCTGTGTAGACCACGAATTATTGAGGGAAGGCTGGCAGACGGAAACGCCAGTCGCCCTGTTCCACGTGGAACAGGGCCGTATCACCCAGACCCACGACCATCGGGAGTGAAGGCATTGAGCGAAGAAAATACGTACGACTCAACGAGCATTAAAGTGCTGAAAGGCCTGGATGCCGTACGCAAACGTCCCGGTATGTACATTGGCGACACCGATGATGGTAGCGGCTTGCACCACATGGTGTTCGAGGTGGTCGACAACTCCATCGACGAAGCCCTCGCCGGTTATTGCGACGACATCAGCATCATCATTCATCCGGATGAGTCCATCACCGTTCGCGACAACGGCCGTGGCATCCCGGTCGACGTGCACAAAGAGGAAGGCGTTTCCGCCGCCGAGGTCATCATGACCGTCCTCCACGCCGGCGGTAAGTTCGACGATAACTCCTACAAGGTATCCGGTGGCCTCCACGGCGTGGGCGTATCGGTGGTGAACGCGCTGTCCGAAGAACTGATCCTCACCGTGCGCCGCAGTGGCAAGATCTGGGAACAGACCTACGTCCACGGCGTTCCACAGGCTCCGATGGCGATCGTGGGTGACAGCGAAACCACCGGCACCCAGATCCATTTCAAGGCGTCGAGCGAAACGTTCAAGAACATCCACTTCAGCTGGGACATCCTGGCCAAGCGGATTCGTGAGCTGTCCTTCCTGAACTCCGGTGTCGGCATCGTCCTCAAGGATGAGCGCAGCGGCAAGGAAGAGCTGTTCAAGTACGAAGGTGGCCTGCGCGCATTCGTTGAATATCTGAACACCAACAAGACCGCGGTCAATCAGGTGTTCCACTTCAACATCCAGCGTGAAGACGGCATCGGCGTGGAAATCGCCCTGCAGTGGAACGACAGCTTCAACGAGAATCTGCTGTGCTTCACCAACAACATTCCCCAGCGCGACGGCGGCACTCACCTGGTGGGCTTCCGTTCGGCGCTGACGCGTAACCTGAACAACTACATCGAACAGGAAGGCCTGGCGAAGAAGCACAAGGTTGCCACCACCGGCGACGATGCCCGTGAAGGTCTGACGGCGATCATTTCGGTGAAGGTGCCGGATCCGAAGTTCAGTTCCCAGACCAAGGACAAGCTGGTGTCTTCCGAAGTGAAGACCGCGGTCGAGCAGGAAATGGGCAAGTATTTCTCTGACTTCCTGCTGGAGAACCCGAACGAAGCCAAGCTGGTGGTCGGCAAGATGATCGACGCCGCCCGTGCTCGTGAAGCGGCGCGCAAGGCCCGTGAGATGACCCGCCGCAAAGGCGCGCTGGACATCGCCGGCCTGCCGGGCAAGCTGGCTGACTGCCAGGAAAAGGATCCTGCCCTGTCCGAACTGTACCTCGTGGAAGGTGACTCTGCTGGCGGCTCCGCCAAGCAGGGACGCAACCGTCGCACCCAGGCCATCCTGCCGCTCAAGGGCAAGATCCTGAACGTCGAGAAGGCGCGCTTCGACAAGATGATTTCCTCCCAGGAAGTCGGCACCTTGATCACCGCGCTGGGCTGTGGCATAGGCCGCGAAGAGTACAACATCGACAAGCTGCGTTATCACAACATCATCATCATGACCGACGCCGACGTCGACGGCTCGCACATCCGTACCCTGTTGCTGACGTTCTTCTTCCGTCAGTTGCCGGAGCTGATCGAGCGCGGCTACATCTACATCGCCCAGCCGCCGCTCTATAAGGTCAAGAAAGGCAAGCAGGAGCAGTACATCAAGGACGACGACGCCATGGAGGAATACATGACGCAATCGGCCCTCGAAGACGCGAGCCTGCACCTGAACGAAGACGCCCCGGGTATTTCCGGTGAGGCCCTCGAGCGCCTGGTCAACGATTTCCGCCTGGTGATGAAGACCCTCAAGCGCCTGTCGCGCCTGTACCCGCAGGAGCTGACCGAACACTTCATCTACCTGCCGGCCGTCAGCATGGAGCAACTGTCCGATCACGCGGCGATGCAAGATTGGCTGGCCCAGTACGAAGTCCGCCTGCGCACCGTCGAGAAGTCTGGCCTGGTCTACAAGGCCAGCCTGCGTGAAGACCGTGAGCGTAACGTCTGGCTGCCTGAGGTCGAACTGATCTCCCATGGCCTGTCGAACTACGTCACCTTCAACCGCGACTTCTTCGGCAGCAACGACTACAAGACCGTGGTCTCCCTCGGTGCACAACTGAGCACGCTGCTCGATGAAGGTGCATACATCCAGCGCGGTGAGCGTAAGAAAGCGGTGACCGAGTTCAAGGAAGCCCTTGAATGGCTGATGGCCGAAAGCACCAAGCGCCACACCATCCAGCGATACAAAGGGCTGGGCGAAATGAACCCGGATCAGCTGTGGGAAACCACCATGGACCCGGGCTCGCGCCGCATGCTGAAAGTGACCATCGAAGACGCCATTGGCGCGGACCAGATCTTCAACACCCTGATGGGTGATGCGGTCGAGCCACGCCGTGACTTCATCGAGAGCAACGCCCTGGCGGTGTCCAACCTGGATTTCTGATCCAACTGCCAACCGCCCCAATGAAAAAGGCCAACGCACCTGCGTTGGCCTTTTTTTGTTCATCTTCAGTCACGTTTCCGACCCCCGACCTGCTGGTCAGAAAGCGGGTAGCCCGGTAACACGTGGAACAAAAGCTTTGATGCTCAAGGACTTGCGAAGCGGCTCAGGCCCCCGTAATACGGGAGCGGAGTAAATTCTGGCGCAATTCTTGCGTATTAAATAACTTACACATCGTTTTTTTATTTTTACAGAAACGATGGGTTGAGGTGGATCGAACAAATCTAAATACCAAAGGTAGTCTCAATGAGCGGTACGCAAACTTCCGATAGTCTGGAACAAGGACTCAAACCACGGCATGTGACGATGCTGTCCATTGCTGGTGTGATTGGCGCCGGTCTCTTCGTCGGCTCCGGGCATGCGATTGCCGCAGCCGGCCCAGCCGTGCTGCTGGCCTATGCCGCCGCCGGTGCCCTTGTGGTGTTGGTGATGCGTATGCTGGGGGAAATGGCCGTCGCCTCGCCCGACACCGGTTCCTTCTCCACCTACGCCGATCGCGCCATTGGCCATTGGGCCGGTTTCACCATCGGTTGGTTGTACTGGTGGTTCTGGGTCCTGGTGATTCCACTGGAGGCCAACGCCGCCGCCACCATCCTGCATGCCTGGTTCCCGAATGTGGCCATCTGGGTCTTTACCCTGGTCATCACCCTGCTGCTGACGGTCACCAACCTGTTCAGCGTGAAGAATTATGGGGAGTTCGAGTTCTGGTTCGCCTTGATCAAAGTCGTGGCGATCATTGGTTTTGTCGGGCTGGGTATCCTGGCGATCCTCGGCTGGCTGCCCACCAGCCAGGTGAGTGGCGTGTCCCATCTGTTCGACACCCAGGGCTTCTTGCCAAACGGCATGGGTGCGGTACTGGGCGCGATCCTGACGACCATGTTTTCGTTCATGGGCACCGAGATCGTCACCATTGCTGCCGCTGAATCGAAGAACCCTGGCCAGCAAATCTCCAAGGCGACCAACTCGGTGATCTGGCGGATCGGCCTGTTCTACCTGGTGTCCATTTTCATCGTTGTTGCGCTGGTGCCTTGGAATGACCCGTCGCTGGCCAATGTCGGCTCTTACCAGACGGTGCTGGAGCGCATGGGCATCCCCAACGCCAAGCTGATCGTCGACCTGGTGGTGCTGGTGGCGGTGACCAGTTGCCTGAACTCGGCGCTGTACACTGCTTCTCGGATGATGTTCTCCCTGGGCAAGCGCGGTGATGCGCCGGCCGTGGCCAAGCGCACCAACAAGAGCGGCACGCCTTACTGGGCGGTCGTGCTGTCGACGGCCGCCGCGTTCCTGGCCGTGTTCGCCAACTACGTGGCGCCAGCGGCGGTCTTCGAGTTCCTGTTGGCGAGCTCGGGTGCGATTGCGTTGCTGGTGTACCTGGTGATTGCTTTCTCGCAGCTGCGCATGCGCAAACAGCGCAAGGCTCGCGGTGAAAAAATCGCTTTCAGCATGTGGCTGTTCCCGGGCCTGACCTACGCGGTGATCGTATTCATCGTCGGCGCCCTGACCATCATGTTGTTCCAGGAGGCCCATCGGGTGGAGATTCTCGCCACGGGCCTGCTCAGCCTGCTGGTGGTAGCGTGCGGCCTGCTGGTGCAACGTCGCCGGATTGGCAAGACAGGCAGCCTGGTACAGAGCCACGGCTGACATCACTGTGGCGAGGGAGCTTGCTCCCGCTTGAGTGCGAAGCGCTCATAAAAGGGGCCGCTGCGCAGCCCAGCGGGAGCAAGCTTCCTCGTCACGGCTCCGAATCTTTAGATGGCCAGGTGCGCCCTGGCCTTTGTGTGGTCTAGCTCGCCACCGATGCTTCGCTTTCCGCCGCCACGCTCTCCAGTCGATACCCATACCCGTAGATCGTCAGCAGTTGCCAGCCGCGGTCTGCTGTCAGGCCGAGCTTGTTGCGCAGGCGATAGATGTGGGTGTCGAGGGGGCGGGACGAGGTCATTTCCTCGTGGGTCCAGAAGCGCTCGTAGAAATATTCCCGGGACAGCGGCCGACCCAGGTTGGCGAACAGGCAGCGGGCCAGACGGAACTCCCGCTCGGTCAAACTGATGGGGATGCCGGCGCGGGTGACGGTGAGTTCGGCATCGTCGAACTCCAGGTCATTGAACACCAGTACATCGCTGGTGGGCACGCGTTGCAGGTTGTGCCGGCGCAGCACGGCGGTGACTCGGGCCTTGAGCTCATTGGGCCTGAAGGGTTTGCTTACGTAGTCGTCGGCCCCGGCGTTGAGTGCCTGGACGATGTCGTGCTCGCCGTCGCGGCTGGTGAGCATGATCGCGGCCGGGGGCGAGTCCATGTGCTCACGGGTCCAACGCAGCAGCGACAGCCCGCTGATATCAGGCACTTGCCAATCCAGAATCAACAGGTCGAAGGTTTCCCGGCGCAATTGCCGCAGCAGGTCCTCGCCGCGCTCGAAGCTGTGCAGGGTCCAGGCCTGCTCACCCCTGCCGGGGATTTGTTGCAGTGTCTGTTCCACCCGGCGCAGTTCGGCCGGTTCGTCATCCAGTATGGCGACACGCATGGGATGCGATTCCTTGATCTCGGGTAGCGGACATCATCAGGTGGCGCGGCAGTCGATTTCGGCCGGCCCCTGTCGCTGGCTGCAAGACAATAACCACTCTCGGCACGGAGGGAAAGGTAGCGGCGTTGCACCTGATGACCCAAGCTCGCTTCCACAGTGCTTACTGACAAACCCCATATGCAAACCCTATTCTTACTCCCCCTGCCGATCTGACCTGTCACCATGCGCGATATCCCCAGCCGTACTGCTCGAACAGGTGGCCCATGAGCCACCAGCGGCGCCGTGAAAGTCGGGAGCCCACCCAGGTCCAACGCTTGTTTCGCCAGTTGATGCGCGAATGGTTGTGGATAAGTCTGCTGTTGTTACCCTTGACCGCCCTGTTGTCCTTCAGCGGCCAGTCGCCGCGCAACGGCCCCCTGGCCGCCCTGCTTTCGGTTGGCTTGGTGGCGTGTGTATTGGGCTTGCTGCTATGGCGCCCGCGCCTGGCGCTGTGGGCAACGGTGGGAGGCATGAGCCTGGCGTTGTTGATCAGCGCGGTATTGGCCATTCGCGGCTGGTGGTGGTCGCCGATGGCCAGTGTGCTGGGCATTCTGTTCGGTTACCTGATCTGGAACTGGCGGCGCCTGAGCGTGGTGCTGGCCTATTTCGGCTGGGAACTGGCGCGCCTGGATTCGGAGCCGAAGGTGTTCCCGGAACGGCGCCGGGCACCCTATTTGGGCAGTGACCGCTTGCAGGGCCAGATCATGGCCCTGGAACAAGCCATGAGCCGAACCCGTGACACGCGCCGCTTCATTGCCGATGGCCTCGAATACCTGCCGGTGGCGACGATGATCAGCGACCCCCAAGGCAAGTTGTTGCTGGGCAATCGCAAGGCCCGCGAGCTGTTCGGCCACGGCCTGGCGGGCGGCGATGTGCTCGAGCATCTCGCTGAGCTGGGTTATCCGGGCCTTGAACCGGGCGCGCGCCATCGGTTATCCACATTACCGTTGCTGGAGTTTCGCGATGTCCGCGAGCGCAGTCTGCGCCTGGACAGGGCTGCGTTGCTGCCGGTCGACGGTGATGCGCCGATTGGCTGGTTGCTCAGCCTCATCGACCTCAGCGTGGAACGCGAAGCCGAAGAGCAGCGCAGCGTCATGCTGCGTTTTCTCTCCCACGACCTGCGTGCACCACACTCGGCGATCTTGGCGCTGTTGGACGTCCAACGGCATCAACTGGGCGAGAACACGCCGCTGTTCGACCAGATCGAGCGTCAGGTGCGGCGTGCCCTGGAACTGACGGATGGCTTTGTGCAACTGGCCAGGGCCGAGTCCGAGGCGTACCAGTTCCAACCGACGTTGTTCGCCATGTTGGTGTTGGACGTAATCGACCAAGCCTTGCCACTGGCCCAGGCAAAGCGCATCCAACTGGTTCACGAAATGGACGATGAAGAGGCCATGGTGCGGGCCGACCAGGCGTTGCTGACGCGGGCGCTGTTCAATCTGCTGGAGAACGCCATCAAGTACAGCGCCTCGGACACCCGCATAGCCCTGCGTGTTCATTGCGCCCAAGGGCGTCTGACATGCGATGTGACGGACCAGGGCAAAGGGATCGGCGCCGAAGAGTTACCGGCTTTGTTCAGCCAGTACCGACGGTTTTCGTCGGCTCACGGTGTGGACGGCGTCGGACTGGGACTGTCGATGGTCAAGGCGGTGGTGGACCGCCACGGCGGGCAAATCGAGTGCCGCAGCGTGGTGGGCCAAGGCACGACGTTCAGCTTGGGTTTTCCACTGCTGGAGGATTGGAGGATGGCAGCGCAAAGCGCCGATCCTTCGCCGCTATAAAAAACTTATGCACGTTGAAGCTGCTTTTATGTGTTTATGAAATATGCATTAAAAACATAGAGTTAAAACACAAAGGCAACGGATTTCAAAAAAACGGTACACAGGTTATCCACAGATCTCAGACAGCAATCTGATCCGTGGCGGCCGGCGCTGCGGGGGTGGACGGCAGCGAACCCATTTCCCGTTGCGTTTGCTCGTTCCAGGCCTGGACCCGGTCGTTCAGGTTGGCAATGGCGCGAGGCCCGGTGCCCTCGGCATACATCGGCGCGCCGATGACTACGGTGATGACGCCGGGCGTACGAACCCAGCCCGCCTTGGGCCAGAATTTGCCGGCATTGTGTGCAATCGGCAGTACAGGCAGGTCGGCATTCACCGCCAAGGCCGAACCGCTGCGGGAAAACTTGCCGACCGTTCCATAGGGAACCCGGGTGCCTTCCGGAAAGATCAACACCCAGACGTTGTCCTTGAGCAGTTCGTCGCCCTTTTGTGCCACCTGCTTGAGGGCGGCCTTGGGGTTGTCGCGGTCGATGGCGATTGGTCGCAGCATGGCCATGGCCCAGCCGAAAAATGGCACGAACAACAGTTCACGCTTGAGCACCTGGCTCAGCGGTTCGAAGTAAGCCGACAGGAAGAAGGTTTCCCAGGTGCTCTGGTGGTTGGACTGGATCACGCAGGGCCGGTCAGGCACGTGCTCGGCGCCCTTCACTTCATAGCGAATGCCCAGGAACACTTTGCTCAGCCACAGTGCGCAACGGCACCAGTAGACATTGATGAAGCGGTAGCGCGCCTTGAACGGCAGGAAAGGCGCGATAAAGAAACTCAAGGTGCACCACAGCAAGGAACTGGTGCCCAGCAGCAGGTAAAAGAGAAAGGTTCTGATGGCCTGCAATATCGACATAGCGGCGTTTACCGTTGCGGGCAATGCCCGCCTGTTCAAGCGCTTCCCGAACATTCCTTGTCAGGATGTCGTGGGAGCTCTAATTGTGGATAAGTTCAGCGGCAACTGCCGCCAGGTCGTCAAAAATCAAGGTGCCCACCGGTAGGGTCTTGCCCAGGGTCTTTTCGCCTTTCCCGGTTTTTACCAAAACTGGCTGACAATCGACGGCCTTGGCTGCCTCCAGGTCACCGAGGCTGTCGCCGACGAACCACACACCCGCCAGCGGTGTCGCATAATGCTCGGCAATGGCCTTCAACATGCCCGGCTTGGGTTTGCGGCAATCGCAACCTTCATCCGGCCCATGGGGGCAATAGACGATCAGCCCGACTTCCCCGCCCTGCTCGGCCACCAATGCGCGCAAGCGCTCATGCATGGCCTCGAGCACGGCGAGGTCGTAGTAACCGCGGGCAATGCCCGACTGGTTGGTGGCGACCGCCACCGTCCAGCCGGCCTTGCTCAACTGCGCGATGGCTTCGATCGAACCGGGGAGTGGCAACCACTCCTGCACCGATTTGATGTAAGCGTCGGAGTCGTGATTGATCACCCCGTCCCGATCGAGAATCAGCAGTTTCAAGGTTTACCCCAGCAGCGAAATGTCGGCAACGCCGAGGAACAGGCCACGCAGGCGCGCCAGCAGCGCGTAGCGGTTGGCCCGCACGTTGGCGTCTTCGGCATTGACCATCACCGCTTCGAAAAACGCATCCACCGGCTCGCGCAGTGCCGCCAGGCGTGCCAGGGTTTCGCTGTACTGACGCGCCGCCGCCATCGGCTGGACCGCCTGGTCAGCCTGCTGGATCGCCGAATACAGGGAGAACTCGTTGGCGTTGTCGAAGTACTTGGCTTCGACGGTGGCCGCGATGTTGCCTTCGGCCTTGCCCAGCAGGTTCGACACACGCTTGTTCACCGCCGCCAATGCCGCCGCTTCCGGCAGCTTGCGGAACGCCTGCACCGCTTGCACGCGCTGGTCGAAGTCCAGGGCCGAGCCCGGCTTCAGGGCACGCACCGACAGGTAGGTGGCGACGTCGACGCCTTCGTCTTCATAACGCGCGCGCAGACGGTCGAAGATGAACTCCAGCACCGCATCGGCCAGGCCGGCGGCCTTGACCTTGCTGCCGAACGCGTTGACGGCGAAGGCCACCGCATCGTTCAGGTCCAGGTCCAGCTGCTTGTCGATCAGGATCCGCAACACGCCCAGCGCCGCACGACGCAGGGCATACGGGTCCTTGCTGCCGGTGGGCAACATGCCGATGCCGAAGATGCCGACCAGGGTGTCGAGCTTGTCGGCGATCGCCACGGCCGCGCCGGTCAGGGTGGTCGGCAGTTCAGCGCCGGCACCACGGGGCATGTATTGCTCGTTCAGGGCCAGGGCCACGTCCTGCGGTTCGCCGTCGTTGAGGGCGTAATAGTAACCGGCGATACCTTGCATCTCCGGGAACTCACCGACCATCTCGGTGGACAGGTCGCACTTGGACAGGATGCCGGCGCGGGCCGCGCGCTGGGCGTCGCCACCGATGCGCGGGGCAATGAACGCCGCCAGTTTCGACACGCGCTCGGCCTTGTCGTAGACGCTGCCGAGTTTTTCCTGGAACACCACGTTCTTGAGGCGCTCGTTGAAGCTTTCCAGGGGTTGTTTCTTGTCTTGCTTGAAGAAGAACTCGGCGTCGGTCAGGCGCGGGCGCACGACCTTCTCGTTACCGGCGATGATCTGTGCCGGATCCTTGCTCTCGATGTTGGCGACGGTGATGAAACGCGGCAGCAACTTGCCTTCGGCGTCCAGCAGGCAGAAGTACTTCTGGTTGTCCTGCATGGTGGTGATCAGCGCTTCCTGCGGCACTTCAAGGAAACGTTCCTCGAACGAGCACACCAGCGGCACTGGCCATTCCACCAGCGCGGTCACTTCGTCCAGCAGGCTTGGCGGCACGATGGCGGTGCCTTCCTGGCGGGTGGCCAGCTCTTCGGTGCGCTTGCTGATCAGCTCGCGACGCTCGTTGGCGTCGGCCAGCACATACGCGGCACGCAGGTCGGCCAGGTAGTTGGCCGGCGAGGTGATGCGCACGCTCTGCGGATGATGGAAACGGTGGCCACGGGAGTCGCGCCCGGCCTTCTGGGCCAGGATCGTGCAATCGATCACCTGGTCGCCCAACAGCATCACCAGCCATTGGGTCGGACGCACGAACTCTTCCTTGCGCGCGGCCCAGCGCATGCGCTTGGGAATCGGCAGGTCGTTCAGCGAATCTTCGACGATGGTCGGCAGCAGGCTGGCGGTCGGCTTGCCCTTGATGCTTTGGCTGTAGCGCAGTTTCGGACCGCTCTGGTCGATTTCACTCAGGTCCACGCCGCACTTCTTGGCGAAGCCCAGGGCGGCCTGGGTCGGGTTACCGTCGGCATCGAACGCGGCCTGGCGTGGCGGGCCGTCGAGGTTGATGCTGCGGTCCGGTTGTTGGGTCGCCAGGGCGGTGATCAACACGGCCAGGCGGCGCGGCGCGGCGAATACCTGCTTGGCTTCGTAGCTCAGGCCAGCGGCTTGCAGGCCTTTGTCGATACCGGCCAGGAACGCATCGGCCAGGGTGTTCAGGGCTTTGGGTGGCAGTTCTTCGGTGCCCAATTCAACCAGGAAATCTTGAGCACTCATTGTGCAGCCTCCAGCTTAGCCAACACTTCATCACGCAGGTCCGGGGTCGCCATCGGGAAGCCCAGCTTGGCACGGGCCAGCAGGTAGGCTTGCGCAACGGAACGCGCCAGGGTGCGTACACGCAGGATGTATTGCTGGCGCGCGGTCACGGAAATCGCCCGGCGTGCGTCCAGCAGGTTGAAGGTATGGGACGCCTTCAACACCATTTCATAGCTCGGCAACGGCAGCGGCTGATCCAGTTCGATCAGGCGCTTGGCTTCGCTTTCGTAGAAATCGAACAGCTCGAACAGCTTGTCGACGTTGGCGTGTTCGAAGTTATAGGTCGATTGTTCCACTTCGTTCTGGTGGAACACGTCGCCGTAGGTCACCTTGCCGAACGGGCCGTCGGCCCAGACCAGGTCGTAGACCGAATCCACGCCTTGCAGGTACATGGCCAGGCGTTCCAGGCCGTAGGTGATCTCGCCGGTAACCGGGTAGCACTCGATGCCGCCCGCCTGCTGGAAGTAGGTGAACTGGGTCACTTCCATGCCGTTGAGCCAGACTTCCCAGCCCAGGCCCCAGGCGCCCAGGGTCGGCGATTCCCAGTTGTCCTCGACGAAACGGATGTCGTGCACCAGCGGGTCGAGGCCCACGTGCTTGAGGGAGCCCAGGTACAGTTCCTGGAAGTTTTCCGGATTCGGCTTCAGGACCACCTGGAACTGGTAATAGTGCTGCAGACGGTTCGGGTTCTCGCCGTAGCGGCCGTCAGTCGGGCGGCGGCTGGGCTGCACGTAGGCGGCGTTCCAGGTTTCCGGGCCGATGGCACGCAGAAATGTGGCGGTGTGGAAAGTGCCGGCGCCTACTTCCATATCGTAGGGCTGAAGTACCACGCAACCTTGCTCGGCCCAGTATTGCTGGAGGGCGAGGATCAAGTCTTGGAAGGTACGCACGGCTGGCGTAGGCTGGCTCACGAAATTCACCTGTTTCTTGGGCTGCGATTTAAAGAGCGGGAGTATACCCGATTCGTTCGTGCGCACGCCCCCTGGAGCCTTATGCCACGCTGCTTTTGGTGTACCGAAGATCCGTTGTACATGGCCTATCACGATCAGGAGTGGGGGACGCCGCTGCGCGATGCGCAGGGTTTGTTCGAGTTGCTTTTGCTCGAAGGGTTCCAGGCGGGGCTGTCCTGGATCACCGTGTTGCGTAAACGCGCCCACTACCGCGAGGTGCTGTACAACTTCGACGTACAGCGGGTGGCGCAGATGAGCGACGCCGAGATCGAGGACTTGATGCAGGACCCCGGCATCATCCGCAACCGCCTCAAGCTCAAGGCCGCGCGCCGCAATGCCCAGGCCTGGCTGGCGCTGGAAGACCCGGTAGCGTTCCTCTGGTCGTTCGTCGGTGACAAACCCCTCATCAACCATTTCAAGGATCGCACCGAAGTGCCGGCCATCACGCCCGAAGCAGTGCAGATGAGCAAGGGCCTGAAAAAGGCCGGCTTCACTTTCGTCGGGCCGACCATTTGCTACGCCTTCATGCAGGCCTCGGGCATGGTCATGGACCACACGCAGGATTGCGACCGCTACGCCGAGTTGTCAAACGGCGGTTAGAATAGCCGGCTCGCGACACGGCCCATGAATTCAGGAGTGACCTGTGGATAAGTTGAAAGGCGCCTTGCTGGTCGGCGCTCTGCGGTTGTTTGCGCTGCTGCCCTGGCGGGCGGTGCAAGCGGTGGGGTCGGCCATTGGCTGGCTCATGTGGAAGCTGCCCAACCGTTCCCGCGACGTGGTGCGGATCAACCTCGCCAAATGCTTTCCCGAGATGGACCCGGCCGAGCGCGAACGCCTGGTGGGCCAGAGCCTCAAGGACATTGGCAAATCCCTGACCGAAAGCGCCTGCGCCTGGATCTGGCCGGCCCAGCGCTCCATCGAACTGGTGCGCGAAGTCGAAGGCCTGGACGTCTTGAAAGAAGCCCTGGCGTCCGGCAAAGGCGTGGTGGGCATCACCAGCCACCTGGGCAATTGGGAAGTGCTCAACCACTTCTATTGCAGCCAGTGCAAACCGATCATTTTCTACCGCCCGCCCAAGCTCAAGGCTGTGGATGAACTGCTGCAGAAACAGCGGGTGCAGCTGGGCAACAAAGTCGCGGCGTCCACCAAGGAAGGCATCCTCAGCGTCATCAAGGAAGTGCGCAAGGGCGGCCAGGTGGGCATCCCCGCCGACCCGGAACCGGCCGAATCCGCCGGGATCTTCGTGCCCTTCTTCGCCACCCAGGCCCTGACCAGCAAGTTCGTGCCCAACATGCTCGCCGGCGGCAAAGCGGTCGGCGTTTTCCTCCACGCCCTACGCCTGCCGGACGGCTCCGGCTACAAAGTCATCCTCGAAGCCGCCCCCGAGGCCATGTACAGCACCGACACCGAAACCGCCTGCGCCGCCATGAGCCAAGTGGTGGAGCGCTACGTGCGCGCCTACCCCAGCCAATACATGTGGAGCATGAAACGCTTCAAGAAACGCCCGCCGGGCGAGGCGCGGTGGTACTGAAACGGCCAGCGATTTGCTCAACCAAAGCCCTGTGACAAAAAAGCTCGCCCCACATTGGTTCCCTAAACACCACTGGCCCTGTGTGGGAGCGAGCCTGCTCGCGAGACGAACTGACCAACAACACCTGTCCAACTGCCCTGCACCCCGTGGCGAGGGAGCTGCTCCCGCCGGGCTGCGAAGCGGCCCGAAACCCAATGCAACTGCAAACGTTCTGACGAACACTTCCCACCTGAGCGAGAGCTCCATCCCCGACCATTTATCTAGAATTCTGCGGGTCTGTAAGTTCTTACAGTAGCCATGTCGTCCTACCCGGCCCCTAATGACTTCGTCGCCCCCTTTCCTAGGACCGGAAAATCGTACTTGCGCAAGCACGGAGATCACGAAGTTATAAAACGTGACGCTCGCCCAAGTATCGAGCTGTTGGTAGGGGACGTTCACGGCGGTGCCGGTGGACGATGGTGTACGACCTGGCACCTCAGACAGTCCATCCCTGCCGGGTTTGCCGGCCTGGATAGTCTCATTGTAAGGGAGCTATATCATGGTTGATTTTGCCGCGGATTCACTTATCGAGACCTATAAGAATCTGGACATTATGCGTAAGCCGCACGATCCCTATGGCGGCGGCGGGCAGTATTACTTCATGTTTGGCAATGGCGAGCGCAGCGCGCTTTACTCGGACTTGGGTGAGGTGAAGCGGTACATTGACGCCAGGGTTACCGAGGCCAGCGTTTGGCACGATGTTTGATCCTGCGTTGATGTAAACAGGCATACCGCCCGCTCCCACAGGTGATCAGCGAACGCAGAATCTGTGAGTACTCGAAAACCAATGTGGGAGTGCTTGCTCGCGATAGGCACTCGGTAAAAACAGAGCTCCAGCCCTGAATTCCAGGCCGCTTGGCCGCGCGCTTCGGCGCGCCGGCTATGCTGGAATCCCGGTCTACTGACCTGCTACAGCTGCCACCCGATCGAACTGAGTTCGTTGTTGGCGAATCGGGTTTGGATAACGTTGAAGTTCGATAGAAGACAGCCAACGTGTCAATAGACAAACCCGACCCAAAGGCCGGGTTTGGATTGTTTTACTTAGACGAGAAGTCCAGACTTTCGTTGGGACAAATAGAGTGAAGTAAAAATTTGGGTGGTACGAATGAATTACGAACTTTGGCTAGTCGGATGGTTGGTAATTTTTCGTCTGACCACCGGAATAATGTCAGTAGGGCGCTTCATGTGGTCTTGGAAGAATTACAGTACTTTTCGTGGTGACTTCTCGTATTTTTGCAGATTCAAAGGCTGGAGATCTAAGCACCAGCTCCACGTAATTCCCTTCACGTGAAGTATGAAAAGAATAATCCCGCCCTTCTTTTAGTGCTTTATGGTTGTTCACATAAACACCAAATCTTTTGCTTCCGTGGGCGACCGTCCGCTCATAGGTCGGTGTAGAATAAAACCCTTTGCCGTAATATCCTATTTTGGTTTTTGCGGGGTTGATCCCAGCCAGTAAGCTTTGAGTATTTATTGGGTGACTACCGTGATAACCGATGAGATCGTTATATCCAGTATTTTCAGCACTCTTGATCGATAGATCGGGCAGGGATTGGGTTCGTTGAATCTGAACTCCGGCGTTCGGCGTCCTTTGTTCGAATTTTGGGCGCATATGATGGGGGGTTTTATAGTAAACATTGTTTATCCAATCATCTGCGCTATTGATGTTTCTACGCTTTAGAACCAGCTTTGATATACTCCGAAAGAGAATTTTAAGGCCAATGTGGCCAGTTGGGTCGTATGAATTGATCGGATCACCCTGCCCGTACGCATACGCATTAAGGCCACCTTCCCCAAACGGACTAAAACTATCCGGGCTATTAAATCGCATTAATACCGTATTGAGCGCCCGATATCCATTTCCCAGTAAATAATGTCCGGTCACTGAGTCTGAACGCTCGCCGTTGAATCCCAGAATGTTAAGCGATGCACTTTCAGTGGGGCGATAGCCGTAGGGCGAGTAAACGTGAGATGGCCGCTGATTGTTCCCTTTTACTTCGTACATTATTGAGCGTAGAGAATCAGTGGCCAGCAACGCTGTATCTAGCGTATGGCTTTGTCGCTGTTGCTGGGCCAAAAGAAAGTCCGTGTGCTGGACGATCGAAATCTCGATCTCTCCTTGTACCTCTGTGCTCAGGCGACTTTGACAATAAAAACGGTGCTGCGGGACGCTCTCCAAGACGTGACTCGTCAACCTATCCAAGGGATCGTAGCGATACTGGCATAGTAAGGTTCTTAGTGGGGAGAACATTTGAGCACTCCATACTTTCACAATCAGAGGGCCTTCAGTATCGGAGAATTTGGCGGGGTTGGGAACTAGCAGAACTGATGGGGCGTGGGGGATTAAGCATGTGGATCCGACGACGAGTGCGCGACGCTTGACGTAAATGCTAATTCACAGGGGCGGCCAGCTACGCTCTCCCTAAGCCTACGCGGCCTCGCTTTCGCTCCGTTATTGGAAGATGGCGCCTAGGTGGACCTCAACGGTCGTAGCAGGAGAAGGGTGAGAGACGCCCGGGACAAAAAGAGAACGATTTATTTTGGTTACGGAGGTCGGGAGGCGTAAAGCCTCAATCGCATCCATGCTGTAGTTCCTGTGACAGCGCATACGTTGGCTGGTTAACTGTTGAAGCCACACCTCTAAACCCGTCGGACTTCGGCAGCCAAAATATCGCACCGACCCTGCTCACTAATCGAGGAGACCCTCCCATGAAAATCGACTTCACTGGCCGTCACGTTTTAGTCACCGGTTCCACCAGCGGCATCGGTTTTGCCACCGCCAAAGGCTTCCTCGAAGCCGGAGCCAACGTGGTCCTCAACGGGCGCAGCGACAGCAGCGTGCAGGACGCATTGCAGCGCCTGGGCGGCCTTGCTGCCAAAGCCGAAGGCTTTGTTGGCGACCTCAGCAACGAGGCAGGTTGCCGGGCATTGGTCGCCAAGTACCCGCGCTTCGATGTGGTAATCAACAACCTGGGCATCTTCAAGTTGGAAGACTTCTTCGAAACGCCGGACAGCGAATGGCAGCGTTTCTTCGAAACCAACGTCATGTCGGGCGTGCGGGTTTCCAGGGCCTATGCACCGGGGATGGTCGAGCGGGGTTGGGGGCGGATTGTGTTTGTGTCGTCGGAGTCGGGTGTGAATATTCCCGCCGACATGATCCACTACGGCTTCACCAAGACCGGTCAGCTTTCAATTGCTCGCGGCTTGGCCAAGCGCCTCGCCGGCACGGGCGTCACGGTGAACTCGGTGTTGCCTGGGCCGACGCTTTCCGAAGGCGTTGCCCAGATGCTCCAGGCCGACGTCGAGCGCACCGGGGACAGCCTGGAAAAGGTCGGCGCGGATTTCGTCAAACAGCACCGCAGCACCTCGATCATCCAGCGGGCGGCGCGTGTCGAGGAAGTTGCCAACATGATCATCTATGTCAGTTCGGAACAGGCTTCGGCGACCACCGGGGCGGCGCTGCGCGTGGATGGCGGTGTGGTGGACAGCCTTGTCTAGCGGGGTGCAGCGGCAGACCTGTGGATAACTGCCGCTTTACGACGGCTGCGCCACCGCCACTTGATTGCGCCCCAACGCCTTCGCCTGGTACAGCGCCTTGTCCGCGTTGTTCATCAGGCCATTAAGGTCTTTATGCCCCGCCGCCGTGGAGGCAACGCCAAGGCTGGCGGTGATGCGTTGGACGGGGTCGACCTTCAACCCGGCAATCGTCGATACGAGCGTCTGCGCAATGTCGATGGCCACTGCCAGGGAGGTGTTGGGCAGCAAAATGGCGAATTCTTCGCCGCCGAGCCGGCCGTGGATATCCGTGGCACGAAACGACGAGCTGATGACCACGCCCATCTGCCGCAAGACCTGATCCCCCACTTGATGACCGTAGGTGTCGTTGATGTGCTTGAAGTGGTCCATGTCCAGCATCACGACGCACAGTTCCAGGCGATGGATCTTGCAGTCGTGGTAGAGCCGCTGGGCGTGTTCGAAGAACGCTCGCCGGCTCTTCAGGCCGGTCAGTTCGTCGGTTTGGGCGGCACGGGTCGAGATGCTGTTGGCCTGCTCCATTTCGCGGGTCAGGCGGAAGGCGGTTTCCAGGGCCTTGGACATTTTCCGGGTGGCGCGGGCGGCGAAGGCGGCGAACACCAGGATCGAAAGGGCCAGGCCCATTTGCATCGTGGACGGCTGGACCAGCAGCCAGGCGGTGCACGGCAACAGCACCAGGCCGATGGAAACGAGGGTCATGTCGCGGTAGGCCGAGTAACAGGCCACTGCGCTGACGGACATGCCGACCGAAAAGAGCATGACCAGCGCCTGGGACAACAGATCGTCCGCCGGCATGATCACGAAGGCCCCGCCCCCCCAGACGCTGGCGGACAGCACCAGCGTGGCCCAATACCGGCGCTCCCAGCGTTGCGGTGTGCGCTCACTTTGGGTGCTGCGGAAATAGGCCACGAACATCGACAGGCGCAGCAGCGTCGTACCGGTCAGGATGCCCAGCCACCAGAGGATCACGCTGTGTTCAAGGCGGTCCCAGCACAGCCAGCTGAGCATGATGGCCGCCAGGTAGCTGCCCAATACCGCTGAAACCGATTGGCGGAAGAGTTGCTGCAATCGATCGGTTCGCACCTGCTCGGCGATGAAGAAATCCTGGTCACTCCGAGATCCTAGGCAATCCATGTGATTCACCTGAGCCTGACGCAAAAAAAGAACGATTGTGGCACCTCGCCAGCAACGCAAACAACCGAATTACGCACGTAGCCTGCGCAAAGTCGCGCGGCTGGGAAACCACCTGGGCAAAGGGCGCCGACAGTCAGGCTGGAATCAATCCCGTTTCCTGGTAACTGGCTATCAGGTCATCGAACAGGTCGACGTCCATCCGCGTTCGCGCAATCAACTGCGCGCCCGCGACGGCGGTGTAGATGGCCAAGGCTCGACGCTCGCAGGCTTGCGGGGTGCCGGCTCCGGCATCGACCAGCACCTGGGTCAGCCACGCCACGTTGACGTCCGCATACGCCTTGACCTCTCGCATCACTTCTTCGGGCAGGTCTTCGGATTCGGCCGCCATGAAGCTGGACAGGCACAGCCTGTTGCCGTTCTTCAGCGAGCTGCGAAAAATGGAAGGGTAGCGCCGCAGACACTCAGCCGGATCGGGGTGGGCGGCGCGTATCTGCTCCAAAGCCTGGCGCGTGTCTTGCCAATAGCGTTCGGCGACCGCGGCACCCAGACCAGCCTTGCTCGGGAAGTGGTAGTAGATGCTCGCATTCTTGATGCCGACTTCTTCGGCAATGCTACGGAAATTGATCCCGCTGTAACCGTGCAGTTGGGCGGCTGATCGGGCCGCCGCCAAAATGGCCTCTCGAGCATTTTCGTTCACGTTTGCCACCTCGCTTCGAGATTCAAATGGATCAGAGGCAGGGATTCTACGCCCATCACCGCTTACCTGCCAATTGTCAGGTAGGGGCTTGACGAGGTAGAAAATAGGGCCCAGTCTTTGCCTACCAACTGACAGGCAGGGATACAATCATGACCGCTCCGCAGCAACGCAATGACGCATCTTCAACGCCCACTACGCTGAAAATCTACGACTGGTTCAACGGCCCCTACCCCGCCCGCGTGCGCATCGCGCTGGCGGAAAAGGGCTTGCTGTCGAACGTTGAGTTCGTACCGATCAATCTCTGGACCGGCGAGCACAAGGCACCTGAATTCCTGGCCATCAACTACTCCGGGACATTGCCCGTGCTGGAGCTGGATGACGGGACGCGAATCGCCGAGTGCACGGCCATTACCCAGTACCTGGATGGCCTGGACGGTGAGCCGACGCTGACGGGTAGGACGCCGCTCGAGCAAGGCATCATCCATATGATGACCAAGCGCGCCGAAATCGAATTCCTCGATGCCGTCAGCGCCTACTTCCACCACGCTACGCCGGGCCTGGGCCCGCAGGTCGAGCTGTACCAGAACGCTGAGTGGGGCCGCCGGATGGGTGACAAGGCTGTCCGCGGCATGCGTTATTTCGACAACCTGCTCAAAGACCAACCCTACGTGGCGGGCGACGCGTTTTCGATGGCCGACATTGCCGTGTTGGGCGGCATGATCTTCGCCTCGCTGGTGCAACTCCCCGTGCCCGAGGACTGTGCCGCGCTGCGCGCCTGGCACGCCAGGATGCAACAGCGCCCCAGCGTCCAGGCATGGCGTGCGATGGTCGAGCGCGGTGCCGCGTAGCAATGAGAATGCCTCGTCAGCGGCCACGGGCGAGTTGAGTGCCTGGCTGGCGAGTCGGGTGTTGGATCGCGGGTGAACCCGCCAAAGAAAAACCCGACGCTTACGTCGGGTTTCTCTTTGCGGCTTTTCGCTTGTCCCGCGAATGAGTCACGGGTGCGAAAGGGATGCAGCGCACCGTTGAATGAGCGAGAGCAAGCCCTGCATGCTCATTGTTTTACGGCTTACTCGACTTGCGACAGCTTGGCGTCGTCGCAACCAGCGGCACGGCACTCGCGCTCGACAGCCTTGAGTATGACGATACGCGCCTCGGTCTTCTCATTGGCACAGTCCAGGTAGAGCAGGCCATCGTTGGAGCAAGCGCTGTCACGATTTTTGATCCACTGGATTTGCGCGGCTTTCACCTTTTTCTTCTGATCCGGGTTCAGCGCACTCATCGTCTTCTTGTACTGTTCATTGATCTCCTGATCCGACTGAACCATTTTCAGCGACGCGCAATAGGTTCTGTCGTAGGCGTTTCTAGGGTTATCGCAGCTCATCGCGAATGCAGATGCCGATGCCATTGCCAGCAACGCCCCAACCAACAAAGACTTGATCACTCACTTCTCTCCCTGAATGCCCTCTATTGATTAGAGGTCGCGGCGGGGAATCTATCATGAGGGTTGGAGAACAATGAAGTACAACTGCAACGCCCTCGCCGCCGCGCTGCCCGTCGTTACAGCTTTGACGCTCTCGACCAAAGATCGAGGTCGCTGCTGCACGCCGCGACGATGTAGTTCCCACACCAGGAGAATCCGAACGCCCTCACGTGGCCTTTGTAGATCACCGTGCAATCCTTTTGATGACCCTCCATCAGGGCATCCTTGAAGGGTTTGCTTAGAATAAGGCGGTTTTCAGGCCAATCCGGAGAAACCAACTCCAGCCCTTCCCCGGCCGTGTTGCCGGTGGGCAAGCCACCGCCCTGTAGGCCACACAGCGGTACGACTTCATCGGCGATCACGCCAATGCCCTGGCAATGCAACCCGAGCTCACTCAAGCCCGCATATTCTTCATAATCGCGCTCAATTTTTTCTCCTGTGTCGCAGTGCACAACACTCCGACCCGAGCTTGAGACAACCAGCAAATAAGGACCTTTCTGCGAGAACCCTACCGATAGCAGCCCGCCGACGGCTATCGAGGTGACATGAGTCCAACCCTCGGGGTTCGCGTTAACCGGGATCTGGTCGATGAGTCGTATCAAGCGCTTTCGATTGTCTTCGTGTAATGAATTCATGAGTGCCTGCGGATAAGAAAGAGTAAGTTTTATTCTGTCCTCGGCTCTTCTTTATCTGGCCGAAAGACAAGTAGCTACCAGGTATCGAGCGGGGTATTCCCGAGTCGGTCAACATTCGTGGCGAGGGAGCTTGCTCCCGCTGGGCTGCAAAGCAGCCCCAACCACCCTGAAAAATTCCTAAAGACAAAACCGCAAAGCCAATTCAAACCCCAAGCGCAAACCCACCTAGCCCCAATTTTCAGGCCAAACCCAAGCCCTGTTTATCCTCCCGCCGCTAACCGTCCGCCAGGCTACCCAACCTTGCGTCATTGCCTACAACTACGCCAGAATCCGCCCGCTTGTGCACCTTGCCTCTGGGCTCTATCGTTTTCCTGCCACTGCCCATCAGTGGTCGGGTTTAGTAGCCCGCGGTATTTAGTAGGTGCATTAGCTCCGTCAGACAGGCGTCTCCATGCCTATATTTGATGGCGGTTGTGCGCAGGGCGCCCTCGGGCGCGCCGGCTTGCTAAGTCCCCGGTCTACTAACCTGCGTACAGCTGCCTCCCCTTGTTTAGTAGCTAGAGGGTTGCGGCTTCACCTACAGGACTTAGTAAATGTTCAAACCTACACCGAATCCGCCAGAGGCGGACCAAGCTTCCTCGCGAACCAAACCCAAAGCCAAGAAACACGACGAAGCCACCAATCGCGTCTTGGATTATTACCTGCTACCAAAATCGGAAAAATCAGAAGATGCGTCCCAACCGGGCCAGCTCTTCACCGTCGCAAAAAACGCCGACAACGAATGCCTGCTCGCCAACCTCAGCGAAACCCTGGCGGCAGCCGACGCGATGGTCAGTAACCTGGCCTTCGACCTGGAAGGCTCACGCCGTCACATCGCTCTCGGTATCCAGCAATTGATTGAGTTGAGTTCGTTGCTGGCGAACCGAGTGTTAGATAACGTCGAGCCGCGAAACGGGTAAGCCGTTAAAAGAAAACCCGACGCGTTATGTCGGGTTTTCGCCCCCCTTTACACGATAGTGTTTTCTCTTGAGTTTGATGCCGGCCTTCGATTAGATACGAGGCGTAAACGTTGTGACGTGAATAGCACCATCAAAACACAAGGGAACAGCGCTAAATGGCAAGGATAGAACCGGTTTTCGGCAGCATCAGCAGCGAAATCGAAAACCCATACAAACCGGGCGACGCTCAACTGATTGACGACGAGGTTGTCACGTTTTCAAAACCCAGAATTCTTGATTTTTCCGGACGTATTTCTCTGGCGCGCTTCTGGCTGATTCGTGTGCCCTTGGTGCTGGTTCTTCCGTGCATTTTGCTGGCGTTCTTTATGGTGGGGTTGCGCCATCAACTGGTGGTTTTGCTGATAGTTGGTGTCACCGTTGTCGTTCCTGCCATCCTGCTCGACGTGTCTCTACTGGTACGCAGGGCACGTGATATAGGCTGGAGTCCGATAATATGGGGAATTCTCAGCGTGTTCCCTGTTATCGGCTTTTTGATAACGCTTCCGCTCGTCATGCTTCCGGGGCGTAAAGCGATTAATAAATACGGCCCGCCCAATCCACCTCTCTCGACGTTGGTAAAGCTACTTACCGCGCTTTTGGTGGTGCTGGTGCTTGTAACTTCAACCGTGTTAGTTGCGTATTTTCCCGAATACCACCCAGAGGCACTCTACGAGTGGTTTTTTAACGCACTGGTTCAGGCATAACGCACAACGCTCATCCTCCAAACAAAAACGGGGAGATGCATTCCCATGCATCTCCCCGCCTTCACTCATTCATTACGTTTCAAATCAAAACGCCGGCAATACCGCGCCTTTGTACTTCTCAAGAATAAAAGCCTTCACTTCCGGGCTATGCAGCGCCGCGACCAGCTTCTTCATCGCCTCACTGTCCTTGTCATCCTCACGCGCCACCAGGATGTTCACGTAAGGCGAGTCGCTGCCTTCGATCACCAGCGCATCCTTGGACGGATCGAGCTTGGCTTCCAGCGCATAGTTGGTGTTGATCAGCGCCAGGTCGACCTGGGTCAGCACGCGTGGGATGGTCGCGGCTTCCAGTTCACGGAATTTCAGGTCCTTGGTGTTCTCGGTGATGTCTTTGATGGTCGACAGGATGTTGGTCGGATCCTTGAGCTTGATCACCCCGGCTTTGGCCAGCAGCAGCAGCGCACGGCCGCCGTTGGTGGCGTCGTTGGGGATGACCACGTTGGCGCCGCCCGGCAGTTCGTCGAGTTTCTTGTACTTGCTGGAGTACGCGCCCAGAGGCTCCAGGTGCACGCCGACCACGCTCACCAGGTGGGTGCCCTTGGCCTTGTTGAATTCATCCAGGTACGGCTGGTGCTGGAAGAAGTTGGCGTCCAGGCGTTTTTCGGCGACTTGTACGTTGGGCTGGATGTAGTCGGTGAAGACCTTGACCTTGAGGTCCACGCCTTCCTTGGCCAGCGCCGGTTTGACGAACTCGAGGATTTCCGCGTGCGGTACCGGCGTTGCCGCGACGCTCAGGGTCTCGGCGGCGTGGGCGGAAAAGGCTGCGACGGCAGCGAAGGCAACCAGTAACTTCTTCATTCAGCTAACTCCTTGTGAGTGCCCGCTTGCGGCACCTGCCAGCGAATGGCTGGCTCATGGTTTTGGCACGACGCCTTATTTTCTAGAGAAATGCACAACCAGCTTGTCGCCCACGGTTTGCAGGACCTGCACCAGCACCAGCAGCAACACCACCGTGACCACCATGACATCGGTCTGGAAGCGCTGGTAGCCGAAGCGGATCGCCAGGTCGCCCAAGCCACCGGCGCCCACCACACCGGCCATGGCCGTGTAGGACACCAGCGTGATCGCGGTCACCGTAATCGCGGCAAAGATGCCCGGACGGGCCTCCGGCAGCAAGGCGTTGACGATGATCTGCCGGGTCGTTGCGCCCATGGCCTGGGTCGCCTCGATGATGCCGCGGTCGACTTCGCGCAGGGCGGTTTCCACCAGACGGGCAAAGAACGGTGTCGCACCGACCACCAGCGGCGGAATTGCCCCGGCCACGCCCAGCGAGGTCCCGGTAATCAATACCGTGAACGGGATCATCACGATCAACAGGATGATGAACGGCAGCGAGCGCAGGATGTTGACGATCAGCGACAACAGCGCATAAACGCCGCGGGCTTCGAGCAACTGGCGCGGGCTGCACAAAAACAGCAGCACGCCCAGGGGCAGGCCGAGCAGCACGGTGAACAACAGCGAGCCGAACAGCATCAGGAAGGTGTCGCCGGTGGCCAGCCAGATCTCCAGCCAGTCGATGTTTGCAAAGAAATTCGTCAGCAGTTCCATCAGCGCAGCACCTCCATGTGGACATCGGCCGCGGTGAAGCGGGCGAACGCCGCCTCCATGTCACCGCCGGTGATGGCGAGGGTCAGTTGCCCGTAGGGGGTGTCTTTGATGCGGTCGATACGCCCCGCGAGGATGCTGTAGTCCACTCCGGTTTCCCGGGCGACGGTGCCGAGCAATGGGGCGTAGGTCGCATCGCCCTGGAACGTCAGACGCACGATGCGCCCGGGCACGTGGGCAAAATCGTCGCGCTGTTCGCTCTCGTCGATCTGCTCGTCTTCCTGGACGAAACGCTTGGTGGTCGGGTGCTTGGGGTGCAGGAACACCTGGGCCACCGGCCCCTGCTCGACAATCACGCCGGCGTCCATCACCGCCACTTCATCACAGACCCGACGAATCACGTCCATTTCATGGGTGATCAGCACGATGGTCAGCTTCAGCTCGCGGTTGATTTCGGCCAGCAGTTGCAGCACCGAGGCGGTGGTCTGCGGGTCCAGCGCGCTGGTGGCTTCGTCGCACAGCAAGATCTTGGGCTTGGTCGCCAGGGCACGGGCGATGCCGACGCGCTGCTTCTGGCCGCCGGACAATTGCGCCGGGTACTTCTTGGCGTGGTCGGACAAGCCGACGCGGGCGAGCAACTCGGCGACGCGCTGGTCGATTTCGCTGCGGGACAATTCGCCGGCTAGCGTCAGTGGCAGCGCCACGTTGTCGGCCACGGTCTTGGAGGCCAGCAGGTTGAAGTGCTGGAAGATCATCCCGACCTGCTGGCGAAAGCGCCGCAGGCCGCCTGCGTCCAGGGCGGTGACTTCTTCACCGTCGACGATGATCTTGCCGCCGCTGGAGTCTTCCAGGCGATTGATCAGGCGCAGCAGGGTACTTTTTCCCGCACCGGAATGGCCGATGAGGCCGAAGACCTGACCGTTCTCAATCGTCAGACTGGTCGGGTGCAGGGCGGGGATATCCTTACCGGCGACCCGGTAGGTTTTATGGACGTTTTGAAACTCGATCACGTAGCGAACCTTGTGGGGCGCGTTGGAAAAAGATCAGCGGTTAGCCGGGCGCGCATTTTAGCCTGTCCGTATAGAGGTTCTTAGCATTTATTTGCGATCTGACCTGTCATTTGGCAATAACGCGATCAAAGGCATAAAAAAGGAACACCGCCTGGCGGTGCGGGTCACTCCTAAAGCAGCCACAGATCGCAAAGAGGAGTGACGCCTGATGAGCACCAACAAGCCCCCGGTCGACAAGAGCCAGTTGGCCGGGACCGACACCCTGGACCGCGGCAACACCAACGCCAAGCTCGACAGCCTGGAAACCTTCCGCTCCGACGCCACCGAACAGGCGTTGCGCACCAATCAGGGCGTGAAAATCGCCGACAACCAGAACACCCTGCGCGCCGGCGCCCGTGGGCCGTCGTTACTGGAAGACTTCATCATGCGTGAAAAGATCACGCATTTTGACCACGAGCGCATCCCGGAGCGTATCGTCCACGCCCGCGGCACTGGCGCCCACGGTTACTTCCAGAGCTATGAAGCCCATTCGGCGCTGACCAAGGCCGGTTTCCTACAAGACCCGAGCAAGAAAACGCCGGTGTTCGTGCGGTTTTCCACTGTGCAGGGCCCACGGGGTTCCGGTGACACGGTGCGGGACGTACGCGGTTTTGCGGTGAAGTTTTTCACCGACGAAGGCAACTTCGACCTGGTAGGCAACAACATGCCGGTGTTCTTCATTCAGGACGCGATCAAGTTTCCCGACTTCGTCCATGCGGTCAAACCCGAGCCGCATAACGAGATCCCTACCGGTGGCTCGGCCCACGACACCTTCTGGGACTTTGTCTCGCTGGTGCCGGAGTCGGCCCACATGGTGATCTGGGCGATGTCCGACCGGGCCATTCCAAAAAGCCTGCGCAGCATGCAAGGCTTTGGCGTGCACACCTTCCGCATGATCAACGCCGAAGGCCGCAGCAGTTTCGTCAAATTCCACTGGCGACCCAAGGTCGGCACCTGTTCCCTGGTGTGGGACGAAGCCCAGAAGCTGGCCGGTAAAGACACCGACTACCACCGTCGCGACCTGTGGGAAGCGATCGAGATGGGCGACTACCCGGAATGGGAGTTCGGCGTACAGATCGTCGCCGAGGAAGACGAGCACAAGTTCGACTTCGACCTGCTCGACCCGACCAAGATCATCCCCGAAGAGCTGGTGCCCATCACGCCCCTGGGCAAAATGGTGCTGAACCGCAACCCGGACAACTTCTTCGCCGAAGTCGAGCAGGTCGCCTTCTGCCCTGGGCACATCGTGCCGGGTATCGATTTTTCCAACGACCCGTTGCTGCAAGGTCGACTCTTTTCCTACACCGATACGCAAATCAGCCGACTCGGTGGGCCGAACTTTCATGAGTTACCGATCAACCGTGCCATCACTCCGGTGCACAACGGCCAGCGTGACGCCATGCACCGCACCACCATCGACAAGGGGCGCACGTCCTACGAGCCGAACTCCATCGACGGCGGCTGGCCGAAGGAAACCCCGCCCGGCCCGCAGGACGGCGGCTTTGAGAGTTATCCGGAGCGCATCGATGCCCACAAGATCCGCCAGCGCAGCGATTCGTTCGGCGATCATTTCTCCCAGGCGCGGCTGTTCTACAAGAGCATGAGCCCGCATGAGCAGGAGCACATCATCGCGGCCTATAGCTTCGAGCTGGGCAAAGTGGAGCGGGAGTTCATCCGGGCGCGGCAGGTCAACGAGATCCTGGCCAACATCGACCTGGAACTGGCCGGGCGAGTAGCGAAAAACCTGGGTCTGCCAGTGCCCACCGCTTGCACCGTGGACGTGCCGACGCCTTCGCTGGAGAAATCCCCGGCCCTGAGCCAGGCGAACCTGCTCTCGGGCGACATCAAGACCCGCAAGGTCGCGGTGCTGGTGGCTGATCGCGTCGATGGCGCGATCATCGATGCGCTCAAACAGGCATTGGAGGCCGAGGGCGCTCACGCCAAGGTCCTGGGGCCGACCTCTGCGCCGGTCACCACCGCCGATGGGCAAACGTTGCCGGTGGACGCGTCCATGGAAGGGATGCCGTCGATTGCCTTCGACGCGGTGTTCGTCCCAGGCGGCGCGCAGTCCATCCAGGCGCTGAGTAGCGATGGCGTGGCGTTGCATTACCTGTTGGAAGCCTACAAGCACCTGAAGGCCATCGCGCTCAACGGGGAAGCCCGGCAGTTGCTGGTGCTGTTGAAGCTGGAGGCGGATGCCGGGCTGATTCCCGACGCGGATGCCAGCAAGTTCCAGGCGTTCTTCGACGCGATTGCGCAACACCGGGTGTGGGCGCGGGAGCCCAAGGCCAAGGCGATTCCGGCTTGAGGAGTGTCTGAAAAGGCATTGTTGCCTTTCAGTACGCCATCGCGAGCAAGCTCGCTCCCACAGGGTCTTGTGATGAATCACTGAACCTTGTGGGGGCGAGCCTGCTCGCGAGGCTTTTAGGATTTACGCGGTGTAAGAACCACTTGCGCCGGAACGCTGCGCAGGATCTGCTTGCGCAGCTTCAAGTCGAACCCGGGGTCGAGTTTCTTGACCCGCTTGGTCAGCAGTGTCGCCAACCACGGATAATCATCGGTGCGCGGTGCCTGGATGCTGACATCACATTGGTAATTCACCACATCGGCGGCAATGGCATCCAGTTGGCGACGCATTTGCTGCACATCGGCAATGTTCAACGCCACGGTGGTGCTTTCGGCGCTGGGGTCGATCAGCTTGGCGACCGGCTTGGCTTCGGCCGCCTTGAGGGCCGCTTCGGCTTTGTCCAGGTCGGCCTTGCGCGCTTGTGCAATGGCGCTGTTGACTTCGCCGGTAAGCGCTGGGGCCTTGGGCATCAAGGCTCGGGCACGGCTCAGAGCGGTGGCGGCGGCGTTGACGTCACCCTTTTGCAGGTCGATCTGGCTGCGGCGCAGGTAGGCCTCGGCCAACTGGCGTTGGAAGGGTTCCAGCGACGCATCTTCAGGCGATTGGGCCTGCAAGGTGGCCAGTTGGTCTTCAGCGGTGGCCAGCTCATTGGCGGCCAGGCTTTGTTCCAGCTGCGCGATGGCCGGGCCCCGGGTATCGGGGGCCTCGGTGACCGGCGGCGTACTCTGGCAAGCGCCCAGTAGCACTGAAAGCGCGACTAGGAGCAGATAACGGGAGGCGAACGGCTTCATTCCTGCGACTCTCTATTTGCGCAAAAAGCGAGCAAGTCTACACCCCTCGACGAGGCAGGACAAAACTCAGCAGAAACAGCGCGGCGGCGCTGACCACGATCGATGGGCCGGCCGGGGTGTCCTTGAACCAGGAAAGGGCCAGCCCGCCGCTCACTGCGAGCATGCCCAGCAGGCTCGCGCCCAGGGCCATCTGCTCCGGCGAGCGGGCGTGACGTTGTGCCGCAGCCGCCGGAATGATCAGCAACGAAGTAATCAGCAACACACCGACGATCTTCATGGCCACGGCGATGACCACCGCAATCAACAGCATCAAGGCCAGGCGCAGCCCCGTCACGGGCAGGCCTTCGACCCGCGCCAGTTCCTCGTGCACGGTGACGGCCAGCAGCGGGCGCCAAAGCGCCACCAGCAGCGCCAGCACCGCGGCACTGCCCCCCAGGATCCACGACAGGTCGACCGGGCTGATGGCCAACAGGTCGCCGAACAGGTAAGCCATCAGGTCGATGCGCACATCGTGCATGAAGCTGAGCACCACCAGGCCAAGGGACAACGTGCTCGGTGCCAGGATGCCCAGCAGCGTGTCGGACGCCAGCGGCTGGCGCTGTTGCAGCGTCACCAGCACCACCGCCAGCAACAGGCAGCCCACGGTCACCGCCACCGCCGGGCTGACGTCCAGTAAAAACCCCAGGGCCACGCCGAGCAACGCCGCGTGGGACAAGGTGTCGCCAAAATAGGCCATGCGCCGCCAGACTACGAACGAACCCAGGGGCCCGGCCACGAGTGCCAGGGCCAGGCCTGCGAGCAGGGCATACAACAGAAAATCAGCCATGCTTGCAGCCATCTCCGTGAACATGGGGGGTAACCGGCGCACCAATGACCACCGAACCGTGCAGGTCGTGGGCGTGGTCATGGTGGTGGTGATAAATCGCCAGGCTTTGTGCGTTCTTTCCGAACAGCTCGACGAATGCCGGGTCGCCGCTGACCTGCTCGGGGTGCCCGGAGCAGCAGACGTGACGGTTGAGGCAGACCACCTGGTCGGTGGTGCTCATCACCAGGTGCAGGTCATGGGACACCATTAGCACGCCGCAACCGTGCCGGTCGCGCAAGCGGGTAATCAGGCTGTACAGCTCGGCCTGGCCCGCCACATCGACGCCCTGGACCGGCTCGTCGAGTACCAGCAGCTCCGGCTCGCGCAGCAGCGCCCGGGCCAGCAGCACGCGTTGCATCTCGCCGCCGGACACGCTTTGCACCGGGCTGTCGATGACCTGTTCGGCCCCGACTTCGTTGAGCGCCGCCAGGGCGCGCTCGCGATCGACGCCGGGAACCAGGCGCAGGAAACGCAGGACCGACAGCGGCAACGTCGGATCGACGTGGAGTTTTTGCGGCATGTAGCCGATCCGCAGCTTCGGCTTGCGCCAGACGTTGCCGCTGTCGGGCTTGAGCAAGCCCAGCACGGCGCGCACCAGGGTGGTCTTGCCGGCACCGTTGGGGCCGATCAATGTCACGATCTGCCCGGGTTCGACGCTCAGGTGGATGTCATCCAGCACGTTCTGCCCGGCGAACTTGACGGCCACCTGTTCGAGGCGGATCAATGCGTCGCTCATCAGGCCCCCTGGCAGCCGGAGCAGAGGCCGACCACTTCGACGGTCTGGGTGTCGACCACGAAGCCGACGTCCTGGGCGCTGGCGATGATCGCATCGCTAATGGATTTCTGTTCCAGCTCGATGGCGGCGTGGCATTCGCGGCAGATCAGGAACTGGCCCTGGTGGGTATGTTCCGGGTGGTTGCAGCCGACGAAGGCGTTGAGCGAGGAAATGCGATGCACCAGACCGTTTTCCAGCAGGAAATCCAGCGCGCGATACACCGTCGGCGGCGCGGCGCGGCGGCCATCCTGCTCGCTGAGTACCGCCAGGATGTCGTAGGCGCCCAGCGGCTTGTGGCTTTGCCAGACCAACTCCAGCACCCGGCGGCGCAACGCCGTCAGGCGCAACCCTTGGCGTGCGCAGATGGCATCGGCCTCGGACAGCGCGCTGTGCACGCAGTGGGAGTGATCATGGGGGCGACTGGCAAGGGGTGTAATAGGCATGGGCAGCGACGAGTTCAGTGAGAGACGTTATTATGTTACCCGTTCTCGCCTCTTCGAGTGGTCATCGTGTCCCGATTTTTTTTGCTCTTTGTCGCTTTTTTCGCCAATTTCCTGTTGATTGCCCCAGCCCAGGCCGAGGTCAAGGTCCTGACCAGTATCAAGCCGTTGCAACTGATTGCCGCGGCGGTGCAGGACGGCCTGGGCGTGCCTGAGGTGCTGCTGCCGCCCGGCGCTTCGCCCCATCACTACGCGCTGCGGCCCTCCGATGTACGCAAAGTGCAGTCGGTGGACCTGCTCTACTGGATCGGCCCCGACATGGAAGGTTTCCTGCCGCGGGTGTTGAACGGTCGTACGGCGCCTTCTGTCGCGCTGCAGGACTTGCCGGGACTCAAGCTGCGTCATTTCGCCGAGGACAGCCATTCCCATACCGACGAGGATGGCGACGAGCACGATCATGATCATCGTCCCGGCACGATCGACGCGCATCTGTGGCTTTCGCCGCTCAATGCCCGAGTGATCGCCGCAAAAATGGCCGCGGACCTGAGCGCGGCCGATCCAGCCAATGCCTCGCGCTATCAAAGCAACCTCGCAGGCTTCAACCAGCGCCTCGACGCTCTGGACACGCGCCTCAAGGGCCGTCTGGCCGGGGTCGCGGGCAAGCCGTACTTCGTCTTCCACGAAGCGTTCGACTATTTCGAAGACCACTACGGCCTCAAGCACGCCGGGGTGTTCGCCGTGGCGGCCGAAGTCCAGCCCGGTGCCCAGCACGTAGCGGCGATGCGTACGCGCTTGCAGGCCGTGGGCAAGACCTGCGTGTTCAGCGAGCCGCCCCTGCGGCCACGCCTGGCTGAAACCCTGGTGGCCGGGTTGCCGGTGAAGCTGGCGGAACTGGACGCATTGGGTGGCTACACCCCGGCGACCGCGCAAGGATACGAGCAACTGCTGGAAAAACTGGGCAATGACCTGGCGGGGTGCCTGGAGTCGTTATAAGGCGACGCGCTCCAGCGGCGTCAGGCTTGTCGGTCGAGTTTCTTGAGAAACACGGTCATTTCTTTCTCGGCCTGCTTGTCGCCATGGCCCCGGGCAGCGTCCAGGCCCCGCTCCCAGGCCGTGCGCGCCGCCGCAAGATCCCCCCGGCCCTGATGCGCCTTGCCCAGCAGTTTCCAGGCAGCCGAATACTGGGGGTCGAGCTCGACGCAGCGTTGCAGGTGCGCGGCGGCACGGGGGAATTCGCCAAGGTCGAGATAGCCCTTGCCCAGGCCGAAGCGCAGCAACGGGTTATCCACACCCTTGGCGAGCATTTTTTCCAGGGAGTCGAGCATGGTTGGCGTCCTTGTGAGTTGTGGCAGGGATTGATCGGCTGCGAGTCAGGTGGCTATCGCGAGCAAGCTCGCTCCCACTGGGAATGTACTCCACCTGTGGGGGCGCGCTTGCTCGCGATGAGGCCATTTACTGTCACGGCGGATCCTGGGTCAGAAAAAGCTCAACCCCACATGGAACAGCTTCTCGACATCGCGAATGTGCTTCTTGTCCACCAGGAACAGGATCACATGGTCGCCCGCCTGGACCACCGTGTCGTCATGGGCAATCAACACTTCTTCATCGCGGATGATGGCGCCGATGGTGGTGCCCGGTGGCAGGCCGATGTCGCGGATGGCCTTGCCGATCACTTTGCTGGATTTGGCATCGCCATGGGCAATCGCCTCGATGGCCTCGGCCGCGCCCCGGCGCAGGGAGTGCACGCTGACGATGTCGCCGCGCCGCACATGCGCCAGCAAGGTGCCGATGGTCGCCAGTTGCGGGCTGATGGCGATGTCGATGTCGCCGCCCTGGATGAGGTCGACATAGGCCGGGTTGTTGATGATGGTCATCACCTTCTTCGCCCCCAGGCGCTTGGCCAACAGTGACGACATGATGTTGGCTTCGTCGTCGTTGGTCAGGGCCAGGAAGATGTCGGCATCGGCGATGTTCTCTTCCAGCAGCAGGTCCCGGTCCGAGGCGCTGCCCTGCAGCACCACGGTGCTGTCGAGGGTGTCCGAGAGGTAGCGGCAGCGGGCGGGGCTCATCTCGATGATCTTGACCTGGTAACGGCTCTCGATGGCTTCGGCCAGGCGTTCGCCAATCTGCCCGCCGCCGGCGATCACGATGCGCTTGTAGCTTTCGTCGAGGCGGCGCATTTCGCTCATCACTGCGCGAATGTTCGCCTTGGCCGCGATGAAAAACACCTCGTCGTCGGCTTCGATCACCGTGTCGCCCTGGGGCAGGATCGGCCGGTCGCGGCGGAAGATCGCCGCCACACGGGTCTCGACATTGGGCATGTGCTCGCGCAGTTGGCGCAGTTGCTGGCCCACCAACGGGCCACCGTAGTAGGCCTTCACCGCCACCAGTTGTGCCTGGCCTTCGGCAAAGTCGATCACCTGCAAGGCCCCCGGATGCTCGATCAGGCGCTTGATGTAGTTGGTCACCACCTGCTCGGGGCTGATCAGCACATCCACCGGGATGGCTTCGTTGTCGAACAGGTCGGAACGGGTCAGGTAGGCCGCTTCGCGCACCCGGGCGATCTTGGTCGGGGTGTGGAACAGGGTGTGGGCGACCTGGCAGGCGACCATGTTGGTTTCATCGCTGTTGGTGACGGCCACGAGCATGTCGGCATCGTCGGCCCCGGCCTGGCGCAGTACCGTCGGCAATGAGCCCCGACCCTGCACGGTGCGGATGTCGAGACGGTCGCCCAGGTCTCGCAGGCGTTCACCGTCGGTATCGACCACGGTGATGTCATTGGCCTCGCTGGCCAGGTGTTCCGCCAGCGAACCGCCGACCTGCCCGGCGCCAAGGATGATGATTTTCATCCGGTCACTCCTTTCGAATCGGTCTTAACCGCGCGCGGCGGCGATCTTGATCAGCTTGGCGTAGTAGAACCCGTCGTGACCGCCCTCTTGGGCCAGCAACTGGCGGCCATGGGGCTGCTTCAGGCCGGCCTGGCTGGCGATGTCCAGCTCCCGGGCACCGGGGGTGCGGGTGAGGAAGGCCGCGATCACGTCGGTGTTCTCGGTCGGCAGCGTCGAACAGGTGGCGTACAGCAGGATGCCGCCGACATCGAGGGTCTGCCACAGCGCGTCGAGCAGTTCGCCCTGCAACGACGCCAGGGCAGCGATGTCGTCGGGTTGGCGGGTGAGCTTGATGTCCGGGTGGCGGCGGATCACCCCGGTGGCCGAGCAAGGTGCGTCCAACAGGATGCGCTGGAACGGCTTGCCGTCCCACCAGGCCTCGGTGTCGCGGCCGTCGGCGGCGATCAGCTCGGCGTCCAGGCCCAGGCGCTCGAGGTTTTCCTTGACCCGCACCAGGCGCTTGGCTTCCAGGTCGACGGCCACCACGCCGGCCAGCTTCGGCTCGGCTTCGAGGATGTGGCACGTCTTGCCACCCGGCGCGCAGCAGGCGTCCAGTACCCGTTGGCCGGGTGCCAGGTCCAGCAGGTCGGCGGCCAGTTGGGCCGCTTCGTCCTGGACGCTGATCCAGCCCTCGGCAAAGCCCGGCAGCGCGCGGACATCGCCCGGGGTCTCCAGGACGATACCGTCGCGGCTGTACACGCACGGCGCGGCGGCAATGCCGGCCTCGCCCAGCAAGGCCAGGTAGGCATCGCGGGTGTGGTGCCGACGGTTGACCCGCAGGATCATCGGCGGATGGGCATTGTTGGCCGCGCAAATGGCTTCCCACTGCTGGGGCCAGAACGCCTTCAGGGACTTTTGCAACCAGCGCGGGTGGGCGGTGCGCACCACCGGGTCGTGTTCCAGCTCGGCCAGCAGGGCTTCGCCTTCGCGCTGGGCGCGGCGCAGCACGGCGTTGAGCAGGGCCTTGGCCCAGGGTTTTTTCAGCTTGTCGGCGCAACCCACGGTTTCGCCGATGGCGGCGTGGGCGGGCACGCGGCTGTAGAGCAGTTGATACAACCCCACCAGCAACAGCGCCTCGACGTCCGCGTCGGCGCCCTTGAACGGTTTCTGCAACAGCTTGGCCGCCAGGGCCGACAGCCGTGGTTGCCAGCGGGCGGTGCCGAAGGCCAGGTCCTGGGTGAAGCCGCGATCACGTTCTTCGACCTTGTCCAACTGGGTCGGCAAGGCACTGTTGAGCGAGGCTTTCCCGCTGAGCACGGCGGCGAGCGCCTTGGCGGCGGCCAGACGCGGGTTCATGAGGCGTCCGCCGCTTGGCCCAGCAGGGTGCCGACGGCGAATTTCTCACGGCGGCTGTTGAACAGATCACTGAAGTTCAGCGCCTTGCCGCCGGGCAATTGCAGGCGCGTCAGGCACAGCGCCTGCTCACCGCAGGCCACCACGAGGCCGTCCTTGCTGGCGCCGAGGATTTCACCGGGAGTGCCCTTCCCTGCGCAAAGGCTGGCCGCCAGCACTTTCAGGGCTTCACCGTTCAGGGTGCTGTGGCAGATTGGCCACGGGTTGAACGCGCGCACCAGGCGTTCCAGTTCTACCGCCGGACGAGCCCAGTCGAGGCGAGCCTCGTCCTTGTTCAGTTTGTGCGCGTAGGTGGCGAGGCTGTCATCCTGCACCTCGCCCGCCAACGTACCGGCGGCCAGGCCGGCAATGGCCTGGACCACGGCCGGCGGGCCGATGAGCGCGAGGCGATCGTGCAGACTGCCGCCGGTGTCTTCGGCGCTGATAGGGGTGCTGACCTTGAGCAGCATCGGCCCGGTGTCCAGGCCGGCTTCCATGCGCATCACGGTCACGCCACTTTCTGCGTCACCCGCTTCCACGGCGCGCTGGATCGGCGCCGCCCCGCGCCAGCGTGGCAGCAGCGAGGCGTGGCTGTTGATGCAACCCAGGCGCGGGATGTCCAGCACCACCTGGGGCAGGATCAGGCCGTAGGCGACCACCACCATCAGGTCCGGTTTCAGCGCGGCCAATTCGGCCTGGGCTTGCGCGTCGCGCAGGGTCGGCGGCTGCAAGACCTGGATGCCGTTCTCCACGGCCAGTTGCTTGACCGGGCTGGGCATCAGTTTTTGACCGCGACCGGCCGGGCGATCGGGCTGGGTGTAGACCGCGACGATTTCATGCGGGCTGGCCAGCAGGGCCTTGAGGTGTTCGGCGGCAAATTCGGGGGTGCCGGCAAAGACGATGCGCAGTGGCTCAGTCATGGGAGGCTCTCAGTTACACAGCAGTCGCATAAAGAAAAAGGCTTGCCGTGGCAAGCCTTTGAAGGAGGGCATCAAGCATTCTGGCGATGAAGTTTTTCCAGTTTTTTCTTGATCCGGTCACGCTTGAGGGTCGACAGGTAGTCGACGAACAACTTGCCGTTGAGGTGGTCACACTCGTGCTGGATGCACACCGCCAGCAAGCCTTCGGCGATCAGCTCGTAGGGTTGGCCGTCGCGGTCCAGGGCCTTGATCTTGACCTTCTGCGGGCGGTCGACGTTTTCGTAGAAGCCCGGCACCGAGAGGCAGCCTTCCTGGTATTGCTCCATCTCGTCGGTGAGGGTCTCGAACTCGGGGTTGATGAACACCCGTGGCTCGCTACGGTCTTCGGAGAGGTCCATCACGACGATACGTTTGTGCACGTTGACCTGGGTCGCGGCGAGGCCGATGCCTGGCGCCTCATACATTGTTTCAAACATGTCATCGACCAACTGACGCACTTCGTCGTCCACTACGGCCACCGGTTTGGCGATAGTGCGCAGGCGCGGGTCCGGGAATTCGAGAATGTTCAAAATGGCCATAAGCTTGATAAATGCACGTGTGAGGTAAAGTCGGGTGGCTGGCCTGGCGTGTCTTGGGATGCAGGCTACCGTTGTAAAACGTTGTTCCGAGGCGCTGCCGCTTGAAGCAGGGCGCCTGACGGAGCGAGCCACGGGGGCTCTGGCGTTTTACGCGAACGCACATAATAAAGGGATTCACCGCATGAGGAAATCACTACTCGCCCTGCTGCTCCTGGCCTCGGCCGGTATCGCGCACGGGCAAGTGCAACTTCGGGAAGGTTTTCCCCAGCAATACACAGTGGTGACGGGGGACACCCTGTGGGACATTTCCGGCAAATACCTGCGCGAACCCTGGAAATGGCCAGAACTCTGGCAGGCCAACCCCCAGGTCGAAAACCCCAACCTGATCTATCCCGGTGACACCCTGTCGCTGGTCTATGTCGACGGCCAGCCCCGGCTGACCCTCAACCGCGGCGCTTCGCGGGGCACCATCAAGTTGTCGCCGCGGGTGCGCAGCTCGCCGGTGGCCGATGCCATCCCGAGCATTCCCCTGCAAGCCATCAACAGTTTCCTGCTGAGCAATCGCATCGTCGATCGGCTCGAGGACTTCGACAAGGCCCCCTACATCGTCGCCGGCAATGCCGAGCGGGTTCTGAGCGGCGCGGGTGACCGGGTCTTCGCCCGTGGCACCTTCGACCCGAACGAGACCGCGTACGGCATTTTCCGCCAGGGCAAGGTCTACACCGACCCCGAGACCAAGGAGTTTCTGGGCATCAACGCCGATGACATCGGTGGCGGCGAGGTGGTGGCCAGCGAGGGCGACGTCACCACCCTGGTGCTGCAACGCACCACCCAGGAAGTGCGCCTGGGGGATCGCCTGTTCAGCGGCGAGGGCCGCTCGATCAACTCGACCTTCATGCCCAGTGCGCCTGAATCGGCCATCAACGGTGTCATTCTCGATGTACCCCGGGGCGTCACCCAGATTGGCGCGCTGGATGTAGTGACCCTGAACAAGGGACGCCGCGACGGACTCGTCGAGGGCAATGTGCTGGCGGTGATGAAGACCGGCGAAACCGTGCGCGATCGCATCACTGGCCAACCGGTCAAGATCCCGGATGAGCGAGCTGGACTGCTGATGGTGTTCCGCACCTACGACAAGCTCAGTTATGGCCTAGTGCTGTACGCCTCGCGTTCGTTGGCGGTACTCGACAAGGTCCGTAATCCATAACGTCTCTCACAAGTTACCAACAGAGTTATCCACAGCTTGTTCCCGTTTACGCGGGGCTTATTACGATCAAGGATGATCCGATGTCATTGCCTGAATCTGCTCCGGTTTCCCCGGCGGAACTGGAGGCCCGGCTACGCCTGCACCGCTTGCCGGAGCTGGGACCCAAACGTTTCATGACCTTGCTGCACGCCTTTGGCTCGGCGTCCAAAGCCCTCAGCGCGCCAGCCAGTGCCTGGCGTGCATTGGGCTTGCCCGTGGCGTGTGCCGAGGCTCGGCGCAACCCCCAAGTGCGTGACGGCGCCGCCCACGCATTGGCCTGGCTAGAGCGTCCGGGCCAGCATTTACGGATGTGGGACCAGGCCGACTACCCGGCCCTGCTGGCGCAGATCAGCGACCCACCGCCGTTGCTGTTCGTCGCCGGCGACGCCTCGATCCTGGAAAAACCCCAGTTGGCGATGGTCGGCAGCCGCCGGGCTTCGCGACCGGGAATGGACACGGCCGCGGCATTTTCCCGAAGCCTGGCCGGGGCCGGTTTTGTCATCACCAGTGGCCTGGCCCTGGGCATCGACGCGGCGGCGCACCAGGCCGCGCTGGAGGTGGGCGGGTGCACCGTTGGCGTGCTGGGCACCGGGCTGGAAAATTTTTATCCACAGCGCAATCGGCGCCTGGCGGACGCGATGATTGCCCAGGGCAGCGCGGTGCTCTCGGAGTTTGCGTTGGACGCCCCACCCCACGCCAGCCACTTTCCGCGGCGCAACCGGATCATCAGCGGTTTGTCCCTGGGTGTGCTGGTGGTCGAGGCCAGTGTTGCCAGTGGCTCGCTGATCACCGCGCGCCTGGCGGCGGAGCAGGGGCGCGAGGTCTATGCGATTCCCGGCTCCATCCATCACCCCGGTGCTCGTGGCTGCCATCAACTGATCCGTGACGGTGCGGCGTTGGTCGAGACCGTCGAGCACATCCTCGAGGCGTTGCGCGGTTGGCAGCGCTTGCCCCTGGCGGCGGAGCCCACGCCGGTCATCCATCCGCTGCTGCGCTTGCTCCATGCCGCGCCACTGAGCAGCGAGGCGTTGGCCGATGCCAGTGGCTGGGGCCTGCCCAGGGTATTAGCGGCGCTGACCGAGCTGGAAATGGAGGGGCGTGCCATCTGCGACGGCGGACGCTGGTTTGCCCGCTAGGTTTTATGAGCAAGATGGGTAAACTGCGCACAGCCTTATCTTGTGTTGCGGAGAATC